>JBAWDM010000299.1:0-14187 GCA_049590735.1 Asticcacaulis sp.
GGCGTCGATCAACAATACGCGGGGGACCTTGATGTCCTGGTTGATGCGGGGGCCGTCTTTAGGGGGCGGGGCTTGAATTGGACGACGAATAGGTCGTTCTCCTTTGAGTCTGTTGTTATGTGCGCGGACTATGCCGAAACAAGGGTTAACTAGCAATCCCCAAACCACATTATGCGCCGCAATCCGCCGCATTTTGTCGTTTGAAGGCCGCTCATCCGCCTTTTTCGGACATTATAGGCAAAATCGGTTAAGTTTTCACCTATGGCTGTGGCCGCCTAAATAAGCAGGCTGCGGTAAACATCAAGGGTGCGTTCGCACATAAGCGGCAAACCAAACAAGGCCTTAACATGGGCCCGTCCGCGTTTACCCATGGCAAAGCGTTCCGTCTCCGGCATATGGATGGCGACCTTAAGCGCATCGGCCCAGGCCTGCGCATCACAGGGGGTAATCAGCCAGCCTGTGTCGCCGGGCAGGACGGTTTCCACGGTCGCGCCGTGTGCGGCGGCCAGTGGCGGGCGCTGCATGGCCTGAGGCTCGACGGCGGTGCGGCCAAAGGCTTCGGGATCGAGTGAGGGCGCCAAAGCAAAATGGCAGGCCGTATAGGCACTGGGCATATCGGCGCAATGGCCGACCAGTTTGACGTGATCATCCAGCCCGCAGGCCTTGATGCGATCTTTGAGGCTTTGTGTGTAATCGCTGCGGCCCTGATCTTCGCCGGCCAGCAGGATGAGGAAATTATCCGTACCCTGCGCCTTGAGAAGATTGGCCGCTTCGATGATCAGGCCCTGGCCCTTCCAGCGCGTCAGGCGCGCCGCCAGCAAAAAGCGGATGCGGTCATCGTCAGGGTTTAAACCCCAGGCCGCCTCCAGCTTCATGACCTTGCGGACATCAAAGGCTTCGGGATCATAGCGCAAAAGGTCAATGCCGCGCGGAATGCTGATGATTTTTTCGGGACGCAGATTGGGGTAGGTTTTGAGAATATGGGCGCGAGTGAAATCCGAATTAGCGATGGTGATGTCGGCGCGCGTCATCTGGCGGTTATACCAGCGTTTCAGGCTTGATTTCGCGTTATAAATGCCGTGATAGGTGGCCACGGAACGCACCTTTTCGGCTTTCGCGGCGTTGATGGACGCTAAAGCCGGTGCACGCGACCGGACATGGACAATATCCACGCGTTCTTTGCGGATCAGGCGGCGCAGGGCCTGATAATTCTGCCACTGCACCCAGGGGTTTTTGCTGTGAACCGGCATGAGCACGACGTGCGCGCCGCCCTCCGTCAGGCGTTGTTCCAGACGTCCACCCTTGCTCACCACGATAGAGCGCCCCCCGGCGGCGATAACCGCCTCACTTATGTCCACAACGGTCTGTTCGACGCCGCCCGTATCGAGTTCGGGGACGACCTGAAGGACGCAAAGGTTAAAGGGGCGTTCGGTCATGAGGGCTTGTCTGGGGGGTGGGGCGCGGTTAGGCTAGGTTTATGACCACGGAACCCGCCTCAAATCAAGAAACACCGTCATTTTTGGCCAGATCAGTTGATGGCCGTGCCTATCAACTGGCCTATCGCCATATCAAAGGGACGGGGCCGACCATCCTGTGGCTGGGCGGGTTTCTATCGGATATGACCGGCAGTAAAATCACCCGATTGAGCGCCGAAGTCCGCGCGCGCGGCTGGGATTTTCTGTGTTTTGACTATTTCGCGCATGGCGAAACAGGCGGTAATTTGGCTGAGGCGCGTGTCGGCGGCTGGCTGTCGGATGTGCTGGCTGTGGTCGATGAATTGACGCAAGGGCCTTTGGTCTGTGTGGGCTCATCCATGGGCGGGCACATGCTGGCCCTATTGCTGAAGGCGCGGCCGGAGCGCGTCAAGGCAGCCGGATTTCTGGCGCCGGCGGCTGATTTTGCCACGGCCCTGATGCTGGCCAGCTTGTCGCCTGAGGATTTGCGGCAGCTTTCGGTTTCCGGTGTCTATATGTTGCCCGGCTATGATCGGCCAGTGCCCCTGTCGCAGGCCTTTTTTGATGAGGCGGTGCAGCATGAGGTTCTGGGCGGGGCCATCGTCTTTGACGGGCCGGTGCGCATGCTGCATGGCCATAAGGACGATGTCGTGCCGTGGCAGCACGGGGTGCGTTTGCTGTCGGCCCTGACCACGCCTGACGGGCAGATGATACTGATTAAGGACGGCGATCACCGCCTGTCCAAACCACAAGAGTTGGACAGGTTGGTCGATATGGTTGCGGAATTACAAAAAAGCGTCAATTTAGTTTAAAATTGACATTTAACAATTATTGTGTCATTTGGTAAATTCTCACCATATACGAGGGTAAAATGACATTTACACATAGCCAATTTCGACCGCAAACGGGGGTGACACTTAGAGTGTGGGAAATTGCCGACGACCTTACATCGCGCCTTGGACGCCAAGCGCGACGCCCTGATGTATTAGACCTCGCCATAGGTGAAGGCATCCATTCAGGGACTGCAAGCGCACAATATAATGAGTGGCGACGGGCTTATGTACAACGTCAGGCGGAAAATGGCGTGAGTGAAGCGCCTGTCGCGCCGCTACATATGCGCCTCCAAATGGGGACGGACGGACGTATCTTAATACCCTTAGATATGCGGCGCGCTATGAAAATTGGTGCAGATGGCCAGCTGAACGCCGCCTTAATTGAGGGTGAATTGCGGTTATTTAGTCCGCGCATCGCTTTGGAAAAATTACAAAGCTATGCACTTGCCCACGACCAAGGCGCAGGTTCTGCCGTTGATGAGTTGCTGACCGAACGCCGTATTGAGGCCGGACGAGAATGAGTGTCATTTTGGATGCGTCGGCTGTGCTGGCTTTTATTTTGAAAGAGTCTGGCAGTGAAACTGTGGAAACTGTTTTAAGCACGGCAATAATTAGTGCGGTGAATATGGCTGAAGTCTATGCCAAATGCGCTGACCGAGGTCTCGATCCAGATGTCATTAAAAGTTTGTTGGTGGCGCTACCTATGGAAATCGTGCCATTTACCAATGCCCATGCCCTCGAAGCCGGGCGCTTGCGATTATTGACACGAGCACACGGTCTGTCATTGGGTGACCGTGCCTGTTTGGCAACGGCAATAGCGGAGAAATCGGGCGTCTTAACGGCGGATCGTGTCTGGCTTGAGCTGGGGTTGGATTTGGATATCAAATCTATTCGTTAAGCCCACCTTTCTTTCAGATGATCTCCGACGCGGAGGGCATTGGCGACTATGGTCAGTGTCGGATTGACGGCTGAGCTTGACACAAAAAACGACGAATCGACGACATAGAGATTGTCGAGATCATGCGTCTTGCAGTTCACATCCAGAACACTGGTGGCCGGGTCGCGGCCAAAGCGCAGGGTGCCGCACTGATGGGCTGTGCCATAAAGCGGCAGTAGGGAATCGATGGCAAAGTGCGGCTCAAACAGGGTGTGCTGGCGTAGCGAAAACCCCTTCAGGCCATGTTCCAGCTTTTTGGTCAGGCGCAGATGGGCCTCCAGGTTATTGGGCGTATAGGTCAGCTTGATCTGGCCGGTATCGGTCAGGGTGACGCGGTTTTCTTCCTGCGGCAGGTCTTCGCTCATGGTCAGAAAGGCGACCATGTGGCGGGCCAGATCATCCGACAGGAAATCAGGCACCAGAACGGGCGGGATCATATCGGCGATCTGCCCCTCTAAGGTCTGGCCGGACATATATTCCAGTAACTGAATCTGTCCCATCGGATAGGGGTAGTCTTTTTCGCCGAAATAGAAGTCATTGACCGCAAAGGTTTTGGGGAAGGTGGAGTCAAACCTTTCCGCCAGAATACAGATGACGGCCGAGGTGGTGTGGAACATATAGTTGCGGCCGACGAGGCCGGAACTGTTAGCCAAGCCGTTTTGATGCTGAGCGTTTTGGGATTGCAACATGATGGCGGCGCTGTTGGCGGCACCGGCGGCTAAGGCATACAGGTCGGCCTCAAAGCGGTTAATGGTGCCGTCATGGCCTTCAGTGACGACGGCGCTAACCGATTTGCCGGTGCCGATGGTTTCAAAACGCAGCACCTTATGGCCCGTTAGAATGGTGACATTGGGCAGGTGGCGGATCGGATCGATCACAATGGAGCGTGCGTCCGACTTCGCCTTCAGCAGGCAGGGGTAGCCGCCACAGGTGGTGCAACGGATGCAATGCGATGTTTTTGGATGGGCTTCGTCACGGTCGATCCCAAGCGGTAAGGGTGAGGGATGCCAGCCTATGTCTTCAAAATGTTTTTTCAGCTTGGCGACACCGGGATCATCCATCACCGCCGGATAGGGGTAGGGCGGATCATTGGGTTGGTCGTGCGGATCAATGCCGCGTTCGCCATGCACCTTCCACAGCTTTTCGGCCGTTTCGTAATAAGGGGCATAGTCCTCATATTTGAGCGGCCACGCAGGCGAAAGACCATCAGAATGTTCGACCGCTTCGAAATCGCGGGTCTTCATGCGCATCAGGGCCGCGCCATAAAAGCTGGTATTACCGCCGACCCAATAGTTTGTATTGGGCACAAAGGGCTTATCGGCCTTATCCAGCCATTCCTCATTCGTGCGATAGCGATGGTCGACAAAGACGGCCTTGGCGTCCCAGTTTTGCGGCTCGACCGGCAATTCCTGACCACGCTCCAGGATCAGTATCTTCTTGCCGGTATGGGCCAAAGCATAGGCCAGCGTGCCGCCGCCTGCGCCCGAACCGATAATGATCAGGTCATAGGTTTCATTTTCAGTGGCGGGATTAGGGTTCGGCATGGCTTACTCTTTGATTTGCAGTTTCTTAGCGCCCCAGCGAATGAGGGGCGTGACGAGCGGGTCGGGCAACAGGGTCATGGCGGCGACCGCGATCTTGTTGAACAGGCCGGTGATGATGACTTCGCGGCCTTTTTCATTGGCGCGAATGGCGGCATCGACCACGGACTGCGCGGATTGGACAAAGCGGGCGGGGTTTTTATCCAGCACGGTGGTCATGCCATTTGCTTGCTGAAACTCCGATTCGGTGGAGCCGGGGCACAGGGCAGTGACAAATACGCCCTTATCGGCGACCTCGGCAGCCAGAGAACGTGAAAATTTCAGCATATAGGCCTTGGCAGCCGGATAGAGGGTGTGGCCAGCAGCACCGGGTGAAAAGGCGACCATAGATGACACATTGATGATGCGGCCATAGTTTTGCGCCAGCATATGCGGCAAAAAAGTGTGGGCCAGATAGGTAGGGGCTGTGACGCAGACCTCAATAAAATCAATTTGTTGCTGCGTGGTCGTTTTGGCAAAGGTGTGCGCCAGAGAATAGCCGGCATTATTGATCAGGCCGTCGGGTCGGATGTTCAGTTCGACCAGACGTTGCGGCAGGGCCACCACCTGCGCGCGGTCGCTTAAGTCTGCATCGAGACTGGTGACCCGAATGCCATGCTGCGTCGTCAGCTCTGCGCCCAGAGCCTCAAGCCGATCCAGACGGCGCGCCACCAAAACCAGATTGATGCCACGTCTGGCATAGGATCGGGCGAACTGCGCCCCTATGCCGGAAGATGCGCCGGTAATAACGAAGGTTCTGACCGGAGTGGGCATGGCGGGGTTCCTGTGAGTCGCGGTAGGTTAAGACCTAGCGGCCTGTAGAGACGCAAATATGGCGGACAATCCTTCGCGATAGGTGGGATAGAGCGGACGCCAGCCCAGTTCGGCCTTGGCGCGGGCATTAGAGACACGTTTGTTGTCGCGATAAAAGCGCTGCATGGTGCCGCTCAGGGCCGGATCATCATAGGCAATTTCGGGCGGCAGGGGCAATCCGCAGAGGTGCGCGGCGTAGGCCAGCACGACATCAGCCGGCGCGGGCTCATCATCGCACAGATTATAAATGCCGCCTTTGCGGGGCCGGTTCAGGCTGGCCATCAGGGCGGTGGCGCAATCGTCGTGATGCAGACGCGAAAACACATGATCCCGCTTATGGATGCGGCGCGCCGTGCCCGCCATCAGACGTTCCACGACATTGCGGCCGGGGCCATAAAGGCCGGGCAGGCGAAATATCTGAGCGCCCAGACTCAGCCATTGGCGCTCAGAAAGAACGCGGCGGCGGCCTTCGCGTGAGGTGGGATTGAGGTCTGAGTCTTCAAACACCCAACCGCCGCCCCGATCACCATAGACGCCGGTGGTCGACAGATAGCCGATCCATTGATCCTTCACTAAGTTGTGCAGGGTGGCAAAGGCGGGACAGCCTGTGTCATCAGGCGCCGGTGTGATGAGAAGGGTTGAGGCGCTGTCACACGCCTGACGGAGGGCGGTTTCATCGGCCGGATCTATGGCTATCAGGCCTTGGTCTAACAGGCCTTGCCGTTTTTCCGCCGTGCGGGCCGTGGCCGTAATTGTGTATCCGGTCTGACGGGCGGCAGTAGCAAAGGCACTTCCGATAAAGCCGTAACCGAAAATGAGGACGCTTTTGCTCACGGATTTGCTGAATTGGCCGCTTCTGAGACCATGCTGGTGGCGGCAGCCTCCTTGTCGCGCTCGACTTTTTGGGCAGCCTTTTCGGCGGCTTGTTTTGCCCGGCGGGCATCGCGTTCCCTGACCATACGGTAATAGTCGGGCAGTTCCTGCGCATGGCCAAAGGGCGCAGGCGAAGGCAGGCCCAGACCCTGTGGCCAGACAAAGCTCAGGGCGATCAGCAAAAGGGCTACAAGGGCCGCGACAGGATAAAAGATTTTCGCATTCATGGCGCACATTTATAAGCAAGTTGCGGGCGCGGCGCCAGCCTTTTTAAATAGATGGCGGCGCATCTTGTGTTGCGCATTAGTCACACCATATCGGTGGGACGGGTCATTGCTTTTTATAAGGATGACCACTCATTATTATCCGCCTGAACGGGGACATCCAATCTATGAACATCGAAAAATATTCCGAGAAAACACAAAAGCTGATCCAAAGCGCACAAGGAATCGCGCAAGGACGCAATCATCAATATTTTACGCCGGTCCATGTGCTGAAAGCGCTGACCGAAGATACGGATTCGCTATCGAGCCAGCTTATCACCCTGGCCGGTGGTCGCGCCGATGCCTTTGCGGCGTCTGTTGATCTGGCGCTGGGCAAGTTGCCGGTGGTGACGGGCGGCGGCCAGCTTTATATGGCCAATGAGACCAATACGCTTTTCAATGAGGCCGAGACGGCTGCCAGTCAGGCGGGCGATAGTTTCGTTACGGCGGATCGTTTGTTGATCGCGGCGGTCGACAATAAGGACGGGGCTGCCGCGTTAAAGGCCGCCGGTATTTCACTGGGTAAGTTGAAAGACGCACAAGCCGCCTTTCGTAAGGGCAGGCCGGCCGATTCTGCCAATGCCGAAAGCGGGTTTGATGCGCTGAAAAAATATGCGCGTGACCTCACTCAGGCGGCCCTTGATGGTAAGATTGATCCGGTGATTGGGCGCGACGAAGAAATTCGCCGCACCATTCAGGTTCTGGCCCGCCGCACCAAGAACAACCCTGTCCTGATCGGGGAACCCGGTGTGGGCAAGACCGCCATTGTCGAAGGTCTGGCCATGCGCATCATCAATGGTGATGTGCCCGAATCCCTTAAGGATAAAAAACTCTATTCGCTGGATATGGGATCGCTGATTGCCGGTGCCAAATATCGCGGCGAATTCGAAGAGCGCCTGAAGGCCGTGCTGAATGAGGTGACGCAGGCCGAAGGGCAGATCGTCCTGTTTATCGACGAAATGCATACGCTGGTCGGCGCCGGCAAGGGTGACGGCGCGATGGATGCGTCTAATCTGCTGAAACCGGCCTTGGCGCGCGGGGAATTGCATTGCGTGGGGGCGACCACACTGGATGAGTTCCGCAAACATGTGGAAAAAGACCCCGCTCTGGCGCGGCGTTTTCAGCCGGTCTTTGTGTCGGAGCCCACGGTCGAAGACACAATTTCGATCCTGCGGGGCCTGAAGGAAAAGTACGAAATCCACCACGGGGTGCGTATTTCCGATGGTGCCATTGTGTCGGCGGCTACCCTGTCCAACCGCTATATTGCCGATCGTTTCTTGCCCGATAAGGCGATTGACCTGATCGACGAAGCCGCGTCACGCGTGCGTATGGCGGTTGATTCCAAGCCCGAAGAGCTGGATGAGATGGATCGCCGCATCGTCCAGCTTAAGATCGAGCGCGAGGCCCTGCAAAAAGAAACCGATGCCGGGTCGCGGGCGCGTCTGGAAAAGCTGGCGGATGAGTTAGAGGAGCTGGAGGAAAACTCTCTGGCCCTGACGACGCGCTGGAAGGCAGAAAAGGACAAGGTCGGATCGGCGGCGCGGTCGCGTGAGGCGCTGGATCGGGCACGTCTTGATCTGGCCAATGCGCAACGCAGTGGCGATCTGCAAAAAGCGTCAGAGATCATGTACGGCATTATTCCGGCACTGGAAAAAGCGCTGGAACGCGCCGAACAGGCCTCACAGGATGAGACGCCTTTGACGCCGGAAGTGGTTGATTCCTCGCAGATTGCGCAGGTCGTGTCGCGTTGGACAGGCATTCCCGTCGATAAGATGCTGGAAGGTGAGCGCGACAAGCTGATGCGCATGGAAGACGAACTGCGCAAGCGTGTGGTCGGTCAGGATGAGGCCCTGGAGGCCGTATCCGATGCCGTGCGCCGGGCGCGGGCGGGATTGAAAGATCCCAACCGGCCGATTGGCTCGTTCTTGTTTCTGGGGCCGACCGGCGTTGGCAAGACTGAGTTGAACAAGGCCCTGGCTGAGTTTTTGTTTGACGATGAAACGGCCATTACGCGGCTGGATATGTCGGAATATATGGAAAAACATTCTGTGTCGCGCATGATTGGTGCGCCGCCGGGCTATGTCGGTTACGATGAAGGCGGGGCCTTGACCGAGGCTGTGCGCCGGCGTCCCTATCAGGTGGTTCTGTTTGATGAGATCGAAAAAGCCCATCCGGATGTGTTCAATATCCTGCTTCAGGTGTTGGATGATGGCCGCTTGACGGACGGGCAGGGGCGTGTGGTTGATTTCCGTAATACGCTCATTGTTATGACGTCTAATCTGGGGTCGGACGTTTTGGTCAATATGGAGAATGGGGCCGATATCGAGCTGGTGCGGCCTATGGTTTTGAATGCGGTGCGTAAGCATTTCCGGCCGGAATTTCTTAATCGGGTCGATGAGATGATCCTGTTCCAAAGACTGGATCAGGCGCATATGCACGATATTGTCCGCATTCAGCTTAAAAACCTCGAAAAGTTATTAGCGGATCGGGACATGACGCTGAGCATTGATGATGCGGCGCTCAATGCCTTAGCGGAAAAAGGCTATGATCCGGCCTATGGGGCGCGTCCGTTAAAGCGGGTGATCCAGAAGCTTTTGATTGACGAAATCGCCCGTAAAATCCTGAGCGGCACAGTCAAGGACGGCGATGTGATCCATGTCGGCTTTGACGGCGAAGCGCTGGTGGTCGGTAAACCCACGGTCAACTAGGGGGCTGTCTATATCCTTCCCTGATTTCAGGCCATGATTTCAGGGGAGGATATATGGCTGGCAGTCCCTAGCGGAGTCGAACCGCTCTTTTCAGGATGAAAACCTGACGTCCTAACCGATAGACGAAGGGACCATAGCTAAGCCAATATTTAGCTGGCAACAAGAAAGACGCTTTTAGCGATCTGATGCGATCGGTCAAGGCGTCTTTTTTGTTTTTTCACATGTTTTAATCGCGCAGCAGATCGTTAATGCCGGTCTTGGAGCGGGTTTGGGCATCGACGGTTTTCACGATGACGGCGCAATAGAGGGACGGGCCGCCCTTAGGATCAGGCAAAGAACCGGGCACGACAACGCTATAGGCCGGTACGCGGCCACGGTGGATTTCACCGGTTTCGCGGTTGATGATCTTGGTCGAGCCGCTGAGATACACGCCCATGGCCAGAACCGAACCCTGTTCGACAATGACGCCTTCGGCCACTTCGGAACGCGCACCTATAAAGCAATCGTCTTCGATAATGGTCGGGGTGGCTTGCAGGGGCTCAAGTACGCCGCCAATACCAACGCCACCCGACAGGTGGACATTCTTGCCGATTTGGGCGCAGGACCCAACGGTTGACCAGCCATCAACCATGGTGCCTTCGTCGACATAGGCGCCGATATTGACAAACGACGGCATCAAAACGACATTTTTGGCGACATAGGCGCCGGCGCGGACAATAGCACCGGGAACGGCGCGGAAACCGGCCTCAGAGAAGTCCTTTTCGCCCCATTTGGCGAATTTATTGGGCACCTTATCCCAGTAAGGCCCAATGGGTGCGCCTTCGAACAGGCCGCGACCCGTGTGCATCAGGCTGTTGCCGTGAAGTCGGAAGGACAAAAGGACGGCTTTTTTCAGCCATTCATTGGTAACCCAAACACCGTCTTTTTTCTCGGCCACGCGGAAACGACCATTGTCCAGCAGGCCAAGAGCGGCTTCGACGGCTTCGCGGTAAGGGCCGTGATAGGCAGGGTTTAAAGTGTCGCGCACGTTCCATGCAGCTTCGATATCGTCTTTAAAGGCGGCCAGATCGGACATGGGTCATGCTCACTGTTTTAGAAGGGTAAAGGATGAGCAAGGCCATAAGGCGCATGGGCTTTTGGATCAAGTCTTAAATGTCGCGGTGGGTGACATAGGCTTGAATGTAATGACGCAATTGCTATTATTTCACCGTACTTCAAAACACTCGAAAACCGATGCTTGCAATTTCAAAACCAAGCCGCCTAATATCGACCCAATAGAGGCCAAAGACTCCGCTTGTTCATATATCAGCGTGACTCATTTTCTTTGACTAGGGACAAATAAAGGGAGGGATAGGGTGAATTGGTTGTGGGGTATTCTGATTGCGGGTGTGTCGGGTGCAGGTGGTTTTATGTTTGCAGCTAAATTAGCCTTTTCCAACGCGGCTGAGGAAAAATGGCAAATTATAAGAGAGCAAGCCATAGATAGGCGTAACTATCTGGGGGCTGTGCGGCGTGGCATTGCAAATGTTCTAATGGAGAGAAGTCCCGATCTATATAAAACGTGTTTTAGCCAGATTTGTAAGCGCGTCGATGATATCGCGAATAAAAGCGATGAATTAGTAAAGGCCGAATTTGCACACATCGCCAAAAAATACCCTATTTACGAGAACTTTGACCCGTTTCAATCGTATGATTATGTGCTGCTGGCTGACGCTGCATCTATGGAAAGCGATGATGAACTACTCGAACGTTATTCCGATATAATTTATTTTGAAGGCCTTTCCGCCAAAATTTTTAAATCATGGTGGCTATTTAAACCTGTTCCAGAAAGTCAAAGAGAATACCTTTCTGACTATGTTCAAAAGTATAAAGACACCTTATTTTTAGCACGTCTGAAAGAAGCTGAAACTATTTTCCAATTGACTAGAGGTGAAAGTGTGTTTGTCGATAATATCATATTTTCAATACGTTCAGTGCCACATATTGCCGAAGTATCCTATGGCGTTACTTTTAAAGATACGGGTGAATGTGGCGTATTTTCAACATTTTATGGTGATGATAAGAATTTTAAAGGTTACTATCGCGCTGACACGAGTTTCGAAGACTGGAAAGTTTTAAGGGTTTAGATTACGGTGATGTGATATCAATTGCATAATTACATGCCAGCGAACAAGTCAGGCGTTGATTTGGCTCAAAAACGTCTTCAGTGATGGGCTGCGCAGGTCAATGTGTGGGTCGGTATTGTCGAGCGCCTTCGGGCCGACCAAAATGGTTTTCATGCCCAATTGCTGCGCCGGTTTCAGGTTTTTCGGGCTGTCTTCGAAAAAGGCCGAGCGGGTGGCCGTGACCTCATGCGCCTTCATCATTTTTTCAAAAGTCGCCATATTGGGCTTGGGGATGAAGTTGGCATGTTCGAGATGGAACAGGCCATCAAACAGCGTGTTCATGTCCAGCTTATCGAGGATACGCAGGGCGTGGCGCTCATCACCATTGGTGAAAACCAGCTTGCGCCCGGGAAGGGCCGTGATCATGGCATTGAGGCTGGCATCGGGCAGCAGCTTATCGAGCGACACATCATGCACTTCGTTCAAAAAGGAGTAAGGGTCGACATTATGATGCGCCACCAAGCCTGCCAAGGTGGTGCCATGTTCGCTGAGATAGCTGCGCTGCAAGGCATAGGCATCCGCGTGTGACAGGCCGGTATGGCGCGCCACAAAGGCCGTCATCTTGCCTTCGACCAGCGCCATGACCTCGGCTTCGTGAGGATACAGGGTCTGATCGAGGTCAAATATCCACGTATCGACATGGCTAAGGACAGGCAGCATTAAACCCCATCTGCCATAATAAGCGTGCCGGCGCCGTGCTCGGTGAACAGCTCAACCAGCATGGCATGTGGGCGGCGACCATCGAGAATGACCACGGCCTCAACACCCGATTCGATGGCCATAATGGCGGTCTCAAGTTTCGGGATCATGCCGCCAATGGCCACGCCGGATTCAATCAGGCCACGGGCCTCAGATACGGACATCTGACGGATCAGGTTCTTGTTTTCGTCCATCACACCGGCAATATCGGTCAGCAGCAGCATGCGTTTGGCATTGAGCTTACCGGCGACCGCACCTGCGACCGTGTCGGCATTGATATTATAGGTGTGACCGTCCTCAGACACGCCAATAGGGGCGATGACGGGCACATAATCATGCTCAACATCGCCGATCAGGGTGCGGATCAGCTTGTCATCGACGCGTTTCGGTTCACCAACAAAGCCGAGATCGACAACCTGTTCGATCATGCTGTCGGGATCGCGTTTTGTACGGGTGGCTTTTTCGACCGTGATCAGGCCGGCATCCTTACCGGACAGGCCAACACCGCGCACATCGGCCTCCTGACCGGCGCGGGTGATCCAGTTGGCGATTTCCTTATTGACGGCACCGGACAGCACCATTTCGGCGATTTCCATAGTCGCGTCATCGGTGACACGCAGGCCGTCAATAAAGGTCGATTTGACACCGGCACGGCTTAACATGGCTGAGATTTGCGGCCCGCCGCCATGCACAACGATCGGGTGAATGCCCAAAAGCTTAAGCAGGACAATGTCGGACGCAAAGGTGCGCGCCGTCTTTTCGTCCCCCATGGCATGACCGCCATATTTGATGGTGACGATTTCACGGTCGTATATCTGGATATAGGGCAGGGCTTCGGCCAGTTGTCTGGCGGTGGCCCAGCCCTTTTCCTCGCTGGAGTCGGTGTCTAGCTGAATAATCATGTCGGGGCCATTAGCGTATGATGGTGACGATTACAAGCTGACGCCGCAGGTCTGCATGATTTCGCGACGCAACTCAGGGATGCCCAGCCCTTTCTCAGACGAGGTGGCCAGCACAACCGGATGCGCGGCGGGGCGTTTTTTAAGGCTGTCTTGCGTAGCTTCAATGACTTTGGCCAGTTCCGCAGGCTTGATCTTGTCGGCCTTGGTCAGCACAATCTGATAGCTGACGGCGGCCTTATCCAGCGCGTCCATCGGCTCATTGTCGACCTCTTTCAGGCCGTGGCGGGCATCAATCAAAAGATAGGCGCGTTTCAGATTCGGGCGGCCGCGCAAATAATCCCGCCCGAGGTTCTGGAACTTCTTGACGGCGACCTTAGAGGCGCGCGCCCAGCCATAGCCCGGCAGGTCGACCATATGCAGGGCGTCATTCAAAAGGAAAAAATTGAGCTCACGCGTGCGGCCCGGAGAGTTGGAAGCCCGCGCCAGATGGTTTTGCCCGACCAGAGCATTGATCAGGGTCGATTTGCCGACATTTGAGCGACCGGCGAAGGCCACTTCGGGCAGCTCATCAGGCGGCAATTGATGCACAGATACCGCGCCCATGACAAAGGAGACGGGGCGGGCAAACAGGATGCGCGCACTCTCTAAGGCTTCGGCTTCGCGGGCGGCATTTTCGGCCGCTTCATCTTCGGTCACGCGGCTGTCTTTCGTTTGCCCATCATCTCGCCCAGCTTCTTGAAGCCCGTATCAATCGGGTTTTCGACCTTGAGGCGGTGCATGATGGAATATTGTTGCAGGACAGTCAGGATATTGCTCCAGATCCAGTAGATGATCAGGCCAATGGCGACATGGGCCATGAAGAAGATCAGCATGAGCGGCATGAAGCCCATCATCTTTTTCTGCATGGGATCAACACCGGTCATCGGGGTCATTTGCTGCGACAGCCACATGGTGCAGCCG
>JBAWDM010000300.1:0-2125 GCA_049590735.1 Asticcacaulis sp.
GACCGATGTCGCTGCCCCGTTGCCGCCAAAGGCCCCCGCGAAGTGCGCGCCGCCGCCGATGTGCTCAATGCCATGCAGGCCCGCATCCGCAAACAGATAGAAGACCGCACCGCCCTGATGGGGGCCATTGCCCACGACCTCAAAACCCCACTGGCCCGCATGCGCCTGCGCATCGAAGACCTTCCGGAGCCGATGCGCAGCAAGCTGAACGGCGACATCGCCCATATGGACGATCTGATCCGCAGCGCCATGAGCTTTACCAGCGCCCATAAGCTAAGTGCGGTTCTGCGCCCGCTTGACCTGTCGTCTGTGGTCACCGGTCTCAATGAGGATTTGTGCGACATATGCCGCATACAGGCCGGCCGGATTGAAAAAAATGTGCGGGTATCGGGCGATCAGGTGGCGTTAAAACGCATCCTCACCAATCTGATCGAAAACGCCGGACGCTATGCCAGGACCTGTCACATCGAACTGGCCATACAGGGCAAAAACGCCGAACTGCGGGTGATAGATCAAGGCCCCGGCCTGCCGCCAGAGGCCTTGGAGGCTGTGTTTGCGCCCTTTTATCGTCTGGAATCGTCACGCAACCGCGACACAGGCGGCACAGGTCTGGGCCTCAGCGTGGCACGTGCGCTTGCCGAAGCGCAAGGCGGTACGCTCATCCTTAGCAACCATTATGAAGGTGAGGAAATTGTCGGACTAGAAGCCCGACTTATCCTGCCGATTTTACCGAAAACGCCTTAATACGGTCAGACATGTCTGACATATTCTGTCGGGAAAAAGTCCCCGCAGGTATCGAAACCTTACGACACACCCCATATCGTATGGCGGGGTGAAATAAGGCTTGACTTCACCGGCCCAAAGTTAAAAAACACCTTCCATTAAAAGCGTTTGCATTAAGTTCAGGAAAAGGATTTTCATCATGGCTTTACGTGTCGCCATTAACGGTTTTGGTCGTATCGGCCGCCTTGTTCTGCGTTCGATTATCGAACATGGCCGCAAGGATATCATCGTCGTCGCGATCAACGATCTGGGGCCAGTGGAGACCAATGCGCACCTGTTCCGCTATGATTCCGTGCATGGTAAATTCCCCGGCACAGTGACGGTTGACGGCGATACGATCGACGTTGGTCAGGGCCCGATCAAGGTCACAGCCATCCGCAATCCGGCCGAATTGCCGCACAAAGACCTGAATGTCGACATCGCCTTTGAATGTACCGGCATCTTCACCAAGCGCGACACGGCTGCGGCTCACCTGAGCGCCGGTGCCAAAAAGGTCATCGTTTCGGCTCCTTGCGAAAATGCCGATCAGACCATCGTGTTCGGCGTCAACCATGATGTCCTTTCCGCGAAGGACGAGGTCATCTCGAACGCGTCCTGCACCACCAACTGCCTGTCGCCGGTCGCCAAGGTTCTGTCGGACCTGTGCGGCATTGAGCGCGGCTATATGACCACCATCCACTCCTATACGGGTGACCAGCCAACGCTGGATACCATGCACAAGGATCTGTACCGCGCCCGCGCCGCCGCCCTTTCCATGATCCCGACCTCGACCGGTGCCGCCAAGGCCGTCGGTCTGGTTCTGCCTCATCTGAAGGGTAAGCTCGACGGCTCGTCGATCCGCGTGCCGACCCCCAATGTCTCGGTGGTTGACCTTAAGATCGTGCCCTCGCGTTCCGTCACCAAAGACGAGGTCAATGCCGCCATCATCGCCGCCGCAGACGGCCCGATGAAGGGGGTTCTGGCCTATACGGATGAGCCTCTGGTGTCGTCTGACTTCAACCACAATCCGGCATCGTCCACACTTGCGCTCAACCAGACTCAGGTGATCGACGGCCAGTTCGTGCGCGTTCTGACCTGGTATGACAATGAATGGGGTTTTGCGACCCGCATGGCCGACACGGCCCTCGCCTTCGCCAAGTTCCTTTGATAGTTTCAACCCCGCTGGAATGATCTGGCGGGGTTTTTAATCTTTCCAAAAGCAAGATACCCCACCACCATCTACGCTTCGCTTGATGGTCCCCCTCCCCAAAACCCCAGCGGGTTTCAGGGAGGTATAGACAATTCTTATGCCTCCCCGACTTGTCGGGGAGGGGGACCGCGCCTGAAAGGCGTGGTGGTGGGG
>JBAWDM010000301.1:0-5515 GCA_049590735.1 Asticcacaulis sp.
GGCTAAGAGATCGTCGTCATCTGGATGTCTTGACCATCCTTGTTTTCGTAAATCGCTTTCTGCTTGGTTGAATGTCAGACAGACTTTTTGGTAATTATCGGAAAAATCAGTGGCAGAAAATTGCAGGAATTTACCCTCGTCAGAGTGCCATTCCACGTAGCGGCTACCTTTAGCGCCACTCTCCGGCCCATAGGTATATTCATAGTCTTGAGCGCTACTGATGTTATTTGCGACAACAGATTTCTTGGCCAAACCTTTGAGAACTTCGGTTTCAAAAAACGCCTGATCGGCATTGATATCGACTTTGGTCACCAGACTTTCAAAAATATCTACAAAGGTGATATCGACGACATCTTGCTGAAAGGCCGATGGTGCGGCGTTTGCCGTTGTCCACGTCATTAAGGCCAATACAAAAGCCACTGCCAATTTGCGCATGTTTGTCCCCCCTCACTGCAATCATCAACAAAACATATTGCCGTGTGGACAGCAAGCCATCACACATCTGAGGGCTTTCCTCATGACGGGTTATTGCCTATAGGATTCGGACATGACATTTCCTCCTACCTTATCATTGCGGGTCAACGGGCTTAGCCTTGTAAAGGGCTATAATTGTCTCATTGCGGGCTTGGATTTCGAGATTAAATCTGGTCAGGCTCTAAGTCTCTACGGCGAAAATGGCGTCGGCAAGACCACGCTTTTGCGCACGCTGGCGGGTTTTATGATACCTATGGCCGGAACGATTGTTGTTTATGACAAGGGCGTATTTGTCGAAGCCGAAATTGTTCATACCAACCTCATCCATTTTCTTGGTCATCATGATGCTTTGAACCCTTCGCGTACTGTGGCGCAGGAGTTGGATTTTCAGGCGCAATATCTCGGCGGTGATCCGTCAGATATCGGACTTTTGAACCTGACGCCTTTGATGGACTTGGAAACCCGTTATCTGTCAGCCGGTCAAAAGCGCCGTTTAAGCTGTGCCAAGCTGTTAATGCATAAACGGCCTCTGTGGTTGTTGGACGAGCCTATGGCCCCGCTTGATGTAGCGCATCGGGCGCTTTTGGGTGAGATTATGCAAAATCATTTGACGCAGGGCGGCATGATCATCGCGGCTGTGCATGACGCCCTGCCATTCGAAACGCGAGCTTTGCGATTGGAGCGCCCAACCGCGCAGATGCGTGAGGCGGCGAATGTCTGATGTGATGAATACCTTCTCCTCCCCTGCAAAGCGGGGGAGGTGGCAGCGCGAGGCCCGAAGGGCTGGTGTCGCTGACGGAGGGGGCATATATCGGCGGGGATTAGCCCCCTCCGTCTCGACGCGCTTCGCTTGCTCGCGACCTCCCCCGCTTTGCAGGGGAGGAGAAAGATGATCCTTCGTGCGTCTCTGGCGCTGATTAAACGCGACCTTGGTTTGTCGCTGACACGCGGTGGCGGGCCATTGCTGGCGGTGGGATTTTACCTCACCCTGATGGCGATGATCCCTTTGAGCCTTGGGCCGGATTCCGCCATTTTGTCGCGTGTTGCGGCGGGGCTGACGTGGCTGTGTCTGGCGCTATCCAGCCTGTTGTCATTGGAGCGCCTGTTTGAGCGCGACGAAGAAGACGGCATGTTTGATATTCTGCGTTTGGGACCCTTGCCGCTGGAGCTGATTGCGCTGTTGAAGGCGTTAAGTCAGTGGTTGGGCACGGGCGTCATATTGTCGCTGATGACGCCCGTGGTGATGATCATTCTGGGTGCGCCTGTATCTTTGGCATGGCTCGGTTTGCTGGCAGCCATGCTGGGCAGCCTCAGCTTTGCGCTGATCGGCGGCATCGGGGCGTCACTGGCGCTGGGCTCGCGCAAAGGGGGCGTGCTGATGGCCTTATTGGTTTTGCCGTTTTATATTCCGCCGGTGATTTTTGGCGCAGGCCTGATGCAGGCGGCACAATTGCACACCTCGCCGCTACAGGCGCTGGCTTTTTTAGCCGCCTATGCCCTGTTTGCATTGGTACTGGCCCCTATTACCATGGGGGCGGCGCTCCGAAGCGCACTCAGTTAGGAGGGGTGTTTATCTTGCTTAAAACCGCCAAAACCCTTATGTGCGAAATATGATCAATTTCCTCGCCAATCCGGAACGGTTTACCCGCGTCACCAGGCCTGTCAGGCCCTATATTGTGGGTCTGACGATCGCTTTGTTCGTGTGGGGGCTTTATCTCTGTTTTGCCTCGCCCGAAGACTACCAGCAGGGTGATACAGTGCGGATCATGTATGTGCATGTGCCGGCAGCCTGGATGGGGCTGAGCCTCTATGCCGCCATGGGGGTGGCCAGCTTTTTCGGCCTGATCTTCCGACACGCTCTGGCCGATGCCGCCGCCAAGGCTATTGCTCCGGTGGGGGCAGTGTTTACGGCTCTGGCGCTCATAACCGGTGCGCTTTGGGGTCAGCCCATGTGGGGCACATGGTGGCAGTGGGATGGCCGTATGACCTCGCAACTGGTGCAGTTTTTGTTTTATATCGGCTATATCGCTCTGCACGCCTCGATCGAAGATGAGGTGCGGGCTGCCAAATCAACGGCGATATTGGCGCTGGTTGGTCTGGTTAATTTGCCGATTGTGCATTTTTCCGTGCAGTGGTGGAGCAGCCTGCATCAGGGCGATTCCATCTTTGTTAAGGGCGGGCCGACCATAGCGGCGTCTATGCTGTGGCCGTTATTCGTCATGGTGGCCGCCTATCATGCCTTGTCCATATGGCTATGGCTGATCCGGCTGGATTCCGAGATTATTGCCCGCAAATATCGCGCCTTACGCGCCCGCCTCAGTTTTAATTAGGAGCCCTTAGATGAGTCTGTCGCCGCTTGATCTCGATATGGGCAAATATGCGTTTTTTGTCTGGGGCGCCTATGGTGCCAGCGCTGTGGCGATTGTTGCTCTTGTCGTGGCTTCCCTGCGGGTTCGGTCGCAGCGCTTGAAAGTGCTGAAGGCCCTGCAAGAGGCTACGGCGTCAACTATTGAATCGGATTCGGCAGGTCGGGCATGAAGCGTTTGATCTATACAGCGCCTCTGGTCTTGTTTGTCGGGCTTCTGGCCGTGTTGGCCTATTATAATTTCCACAAAAAAGCCCAGTATGAGCCGCGCGCCATGGTCGGCAAATCTGTCCCCGCCGTGGTGATTGATGATCTGTATGATGGCACACCGACTGCATTGAAAACACTGGTGGCGGGTTACAATAAGCCGGTTCTGGTCAATTTTTTTGCCTCATGGTGTGCGCCCTGCATCAGCGAAAGCACCATGCTGAAAGCGCTTCAGGATCGCGGCGTGGTGATTATCGGCGTGGCCTGGAAGGATGAGCCGCAAAACACGCTCAAATTTCTGGCGCGCTATGATAATCCTTACGTCAGAACCCTGAGTGATCCGGATGGCCATATGGCGCTGGCCTTTGGTAATTCCGGCGTGCCGGAAACCTATATCATTAAGCCCGACGGCACCATCACCGACAAGATTACGGGGCCGGTCGTGCCGGATACGCTTGAAGCGGTCTATGCTGAGGTTAGCGGTAAGAAGTAACTCTTCTACTCCCCCGCTTTGCAGGGGAGAAGATTTAATAGTGCGGGGGTTTGGCACCAACAGGCGCATCGACGGATGCCATGCCGTCCAACTGCTCGCCCATGCGCTCCATGGAACGTTTCATCCGGTCAATGACCTTCCACTGTTCGGTCAGCTGCTCAGACAGCTCATCAAGCGTTTTGGCCTGATGGGCCACCATTTCCTCTAAGGCCGTGATGCGGTCTTCGGACATTATCTCTGCCCTTCGCTGTTACGAAAGGGATCCAGCGGATAGGTGCCCAGTATCTGCACATCACGCGCATAAAATTGCAGTTCTTCGAGCGCCTGTTTCAGGCCGCCGGCATTGGGGCGACCTTCGACATCGCAATAAAACACCGTCGAAGCAAAGACGCCGTTTTCGATATAGGATTCCAGCTTGGTCATATTGACGCCATTGGTGGCAAAACCGCCCAGCGCCTTATAAAGCGCCGCCGGGATATTGCGTACGCGGAAAACAAAGCTGGTCATGCAATCAATATTGGCCGCAGGCAAAACCACATGGTCTTCGGTGGTGAGCACCAAAAAACGCGTCGTGTTGTTACGGGCATCTTCCATATTGCGCCTGAGGATTTGCAGGCCATAAAGCTCAGCCGCCGGTTCCGGCGCGATAACGGCGCGATCCGGTTCACGCGTCTCAGCCAGAGCCCGCGCCGCGCCGGCCGTATCGTGAAACACTTCGGCGGTGATATTCAGTTCGCGCAGGGCAATGCGACACTGCAAAAGCGCCATGGCGTGTGAAGCCGCCACGCGGATATTTTCCAGTCGCGTTTCCGGCACGGCCATCAGCATCATTTCGATCGGCAGGAATCGCTCGCCGATAATCTTCAGGCCGGAATTGGGCAGCAGATGATGCACGTCCGATACGCGTCCGGCCACTGAGTTTTCCACCGGAATCATGCCCAGTTCACAGTCACCGGAGGTCACAGCCGCAAACGCCGCCTCAAAGGTCGGATAGGGCGCAGGCACAAAGTCCGGAAACCAGCGCTTTATGGCCTGATGGCTGAAAGCCCCTGGCTCGCCCTGATAGGCGATTTTGCGTGGGTTTTGCGTATTCATCCGTCCTAGCCCTAAGCTTTGCCGCAAAAGCTGCGGCTTTTTGACACAGTGGGGGTGAAATTTAGGCCTTTTGGCTTAAAAGTCGTCTTGCGTCTTTGGCGGTAGCGTGTCAGAGAGCCAAACGCAAGTACATGAATGCGCTATGTCTTCTGCCCGATATTGACAGGCCTGATATCGACAGGCCCGATATTGACAGGTTTGCCCTGTGGCTTAAGCTTGGCGCTCCAATGAAACATTAGGATATCTCGGCGATATGAGCGGCGACCTCCAACTTAATAAAATTTTCGGTGCAGTTCTGGCAACAGGTCTGGTTATTGTCGGCGTTAAGCTGGGCGCGGCTGCGCTTTATGATCGTCCGGCCCCTGAAAAGCCCGGCTATGCGATCGAAGTGGCCGAGGCCGAAGATGCCGGTGGCCCTGCCAAGGTGGAACTGATGCCCGACTGGGGTACGGTTGTGGCCACGGCTGATATTGCTGCCGGTGAAAAAGCCTTCAACACCAAATGTACGTCCTGCCACAATGACAAAGAGGGTGGCCCGAATATGACCGGCCCGAATCTGTGGGGTGTTGTCGGCCGTCCGGTCGCTTCGCATCCCGGCATGCAATATTCCGACGCCATGAAGGCCCATGCGGCCGAGGTGACGAACTGGAACTGGGACGCGCTGTATAATTTCCTCGGTGCACCGGGTAAGGTGGTCAAGGGCACGAAGATGACCTTTGCCGGCGTCAAGAAGGAACAGGATCGTATCGATCTGATCGCCTATCTGCATACGCAGGGCTCAACCGGCTTCCCTGTCCCGGCACCTGATCCTTCGCGTGATCCGAACGCGACGGCTGCCCCCGCAGCAGCCCCTGCTGCCGGTGAAGCGGCATCAGCCGCAC
>JBAWDM010000302.1:0-2045 GCA_049590735.1 Asticcacaulis sp.
TTTGAACGCTTTATTGGCATTATGATCGAGAACTATGCCGGTAAGTTCCCACTGTGGCTGGCACCGGTTCAGGTGGTTGTGGCCCCGATTACATCCGATGCCAATCCTTATGCGGAAAGTGTTGCGCGCGCTTTGCGGGCCGCCGGTTTGCGCGTTGATACCGATCTGCGTAACGAAAAAATCAATTATAAAATTCGTGAACATTCATTGGCCAAGGTGCCCGTGATTGCTGTAGTGGGTCGTAAAGAAGCCGAAACAGGCGAGGTGGCCTTGCGCTTCCTAGGCAGTGACGGCCAGACCATTCTCAGCGTACAGGAGGCTGTTACGCGCCTGACTTCAGAAGCCACTCCGCCAGACCTGAAAGCACCGGTATAGATGAGCCATCTTCCGCCTTCCGTTATCGAACTTCTCAAAGAGCGCAAGCTAGCAACCAGCGAAGCGCAATATCTTTTGCAGCATTTGACCATGCCTCATCATTATGATGAGGCAGATGGTGTAACGGTCATTATGGTCGTTTATCATACGGGTAAAGTGCTGTTTGAAAGTATAAAGCGTGTGCTTAATGACGCATGCGTCAGTCAGTTTGTCATTGTGGATAATGGCAGTACGGATGAAGATGCCAGAAGGTTACGTGAGCTTAAACAGGATTATGATCATATCCTGCTCGTTCAGGGGCAGGGCAATATAGGCTTTGCCAAGGCGGCCAATCTGGGCGCGCACCTGGCGAATCAGCCATGGTTGATCTTTCTTAATCCGGATGCCTTATTGCAGCCGGATTGCATCAAAAGTCTGATTCAGACAGCACGGGGCCAGCCATCGCCGTGTATTATAGGATCGCGTCTGCTTAATCCGGATATGACAGAGCAAAGGGGGGCCAGACGCGGTGAGGTCACACCTATGACCACGCTAATGGCGCTCACACGTTTAAGTAAGTGGGTGCCTAATCTCAAAAAATTTGAAATTCACTACGAAGACAATAATTTGCCTGACATGCCGCAATCTGTCCCAACTGTTTCGGGTGCCTGTTTTGCAGTATCGACGCGTGATTTTACAAAGCTTAAAGGCTTTGACGCGAATTTTTTCCTGCACGTCGAAGATGTCGATCTGTGCTGGCGGGCGCGTGAAATGGGTGGAATTGTTCTGTTTCATCCCCAGGCGGAAGTTATTCACGAGGGGCATACATCGCGTGTGGAACCTATTTTTGTAGAGTGGAATAAAGGCCGGGGACTGGTTTATTTTTTCAATAAACGCGCAGACAGCTTTTGGCGCAAAGTCTATGTCTGGATGCTTGCGCCTGTAATTATGGGTGTTTCCGTTTGTCGTGCGTTACTGCGTAAGCGGTTGAGAGATGATCATAATCATCAGGATTAACCCCACATGTTGGGGGTAGGTGGATGCAGGATGGATCCGGTGATCTCCAGCCCGTTTTCCCGATCTTTTGCTAATAACAAAGGGCCATCCAGGTCAATAAAATCGGCCCCTTGCGCCACCAGCATAGCGGGGGCCATCGACAGGGATGTCGCCACCATGCAGCCGACCATAAGGCTTAATCCCATTTTGCGGGCTTCTGCTTTTAAGGCCAAAGCTTCGGTCAGGCCGCCGGTCTTATCCAACTTGATGTTGATACAGCTATAAAGCCGCGCGCAGCGAGCCAGTTCCGCACGTGTATGCAGGCTTTCGTCGGCACATAGTGGTACAGGACTATCATAGCCCAGCAGCTGTTCGTCCTCATCGACCTTAAGCGGCTGTTCGATCAGCTTGACATCCAGCGCCTTCATGTCGGGGGCAATGCGTTGCAAATCGTCAAAACTGAGGCCTTCATTGGCATCCACAATCAGGCGGGCATGGGGCGCTTTGCGGCGCACAGCAGCGATGCGGTCAAGATCATCGGCACCGCCAATCTTGAGTTTCAGCATAGGCCGACGACTATTGACCGACGCCTGCGCGCCCATAGCCTCAGGTGAATCGAGGCTTAGGGTATAGGCGGTTTTAAGCGGATCCAGCCGTTTTAAGCCCGCGGTTTGCCAGGCCGGCACGCCTGAAAC
>JBAWDM010000303.1:0-2286 GCA_049590735.1 Asticcacaulis sp.
GACTTGCAGGCCCAAATGAGTTTGGACATGATATCAATGTGCGTCAGGGCAAAAGATGTAGCGAGTTGCGTGATCATGGCGCGGCACTTAGAGGATTTTATGAAATTAGGCAAGCTCCATAGGCCTCTGTACGTCTCACTTTGGGTTTCAATCTGTGTTTTGGTGACTCTGTGTGTGGCGCGTAACGCCATGGCGCGTCCGGTTGTGCTGCAAGGCAGGGCGCAAGTGATCGATGGTGACACACTTGTGATGGGCAAGCGACATATCCGCCTGTTCGGGGTGGATGCGTTTGAGCACAATCAGACTTGCGGCCGGATGCGCTGCGGCCTTGAGGCCACGCAGGCCCTGCGCGATATGACGAAAGATCAGATTGTGACATGCGAAAAGCAGGACGTGGATCGCTACGGCAGGTTGGTGGCTATCTGCAAGTCATCGGGGCGTGATCTGGGACGCGACATGATCCGCCGTGGACTGGCGGTCGATTATCGTGTCTTTACCCGGCGCTATATGGACGATGAAACCTATGCTAAATCACGTAAAATTGGTGCGTGGGCGCATGGGTTTCAAAGCCCTGAAACCTTTAGACAATTAAACCGGTAGGGCATTGGCAGCCGACAGGACAGCCTTGATGCTGGCGGTGGCGACATCATGGTCGATACCAACGCCATAGACGCGTTTGTCATCGGCGGTTTTGCATTCCACATAGGCCACGGCCTGACTTTCGCTGCCTTTGTTGAGCGCGTGTTCGGCATAGTCGACCACTTCAAGCCCCAGATCATAATGCGAATTAAGTCCGCGAATGGCGCTGGAAATCAGGCCATTGCCGTGACCAATAACGGAGGTTTCCACGCCATTACGGATTATGCGGCCGACAAAGGTGCGCGTGGCACCTGAGCGCACCGGCCCCTTATGGTCATATTCGATCAACTCATAGCCTTGCGTGCCGGTCAGATGATAGGCGGTCTGAAAGGCGTTCCAGATATCTTCACCACTCAGTTCGCGCGCCGAAGCATCGGTAATGTCCTGCACTTTTTTTGAGAAATCGACCTGTAAGCGGCGTGGCAGTTTAAGGCCATAGCTTTGCTCCATGACCCAGGCGATGCCGCCCTTGCCGGATTGCGAATTGACACGGATGACCGCCTCATAGCTTTCGCCCAGATCGGCCGGATCAATCGGCAGATAGGGCATTTCCCACAGGCCGTCATTACGCTTTTCGTGGGCGGCAAAGCCCTTTTTGATAGCGTCCTGATGTGAGCCGGAAAAGGCGGTAAAGACCAGTTCACCGGCATATGGATGACGCGGATGGACAGGGATATTGTTGCAATATTCCACCGTCTTGACGATTTCGCGCATATTGGAAAAATCCAGTTCCGGCGTTACGCCCTGCGTATAGAGGTTGAGGCCCAGCGTCACCAGATCGACATTGCCGGTGCGCTCGCCATTGCCAAACAGGCAGCCTTCGATGCGGTCAGCGCCCGCCAGCAGCGCCAGTTCGGCGGCGGCTGTGCCTGTGCCACGATCATTATGCGGATGCAGGGAAATCACCACACTGTCGCGTTTATTGACATGGCGGCCAAACCATTCAATCTGGTCGGCATAGGTATGTGGCCCCGCTACCTCAACGGTCGCCGGCAGGTTCAGGATCAGCGGCTTTGCGGGTGTGGGCTGCACGACGTCAATAACCGCATTGCAGACCTCAAGCGCAAATTGCGGCTCAGTGGCGGTAAAGGTCTCAGGGCTATATTCAAACAACCATTCAGTGCGCGGTTGTAACGCGGCTTCGGACACCAAAAGCCCCATGCCCTTGCGGGCCAGGGCCAGAACCTCAGCCTTGTCCATATCAAACACGACACGCCGAAACAAAGGGCTGGTGGCATTATACAGATGGACAATCGCCTTTTTCGCCCCATGCAGGGCCTCAAAAGACCGCTTAATCAGGTCTTCGCGCGACTGGGTCAGCACCTGAATGGTCACATCATCGGGGATTAGTTTGTCCTCGATCAGCTTGCGCACGAAATCGAATTCGGTTTGCGAGGCCGACGGAAAGCCGACCTCTATCTCTTTCAGGCCGATCTTGACCAGCAGATTGAAGAACATCAGTTTCTTTTCGACATCCATCGGATCGGCCAAAGCCTGATTGCCGTCACGCAGATCTGTCGATAGCCAACGGGGCGCCTTCGTGGTGGTCTTTGACGGCCATGTCCGGTCGGACATATCGACACCTAAGGAAAACGCTTGATATTTGTTGGCGGGATTGGACAGCATCATGGGTGAAAACCCTTATAT
>JBAWDM010000304.1:0-1613 GCA_049590735.1 Asticcacaulis sp.
CAATTGACCAAACAAACGGAAATTGGCGCGAAAATCTACACTTAACGAGCTATCCCCCGTTATTCCGCCGGTCCGTTTGAATATTGAATTGCAGATTCAAAGGTAACCTTACCTGCGAACAACGTCCGAGGCTTGCTTCGATGACAGACAATCAAGGTCGTTGATTTAACTCGTGGTTTTCAAGCAGCCCTACTGCCAACGCCTTTTTTTGGGCGATTGCCCCCCACGCTGTGAGCCAAAATCATCCTAGTTAAATCACCCATTAAGATGGTGACAGCTGGTTCAAATAAATCGAGTCACGGGCGCGTCACGCGGTACATGCTCAATAGGTCGAATAGTTAGTGTCTAACCAAATGGGGCAAATAATGACTGAATTAATCAGCTTCGAGTCGGCAACCGGGATTTATGCCTACTGGCAAACTACCGCGACGCAGGACGCAGAATGCAAAGCTGGAATTTTGATGCTTGCCGACACAGGAGTTGCATTTCAAAGTTTGTTAAGCTCTGCACAAAAGTGTTTCCCAAAGGTTGGCATTACCCTGGCCAGTCAAATCCCAGATGATGACGTGGAAGCGTTCGTGCCTCGGCTCGTTTTGGTCGACGCGTTTGCGTTTCGCAACGTATCGGCCTTGTTGGCACAATGCCGCGAGCGCTTTCCCGATACGCCGATAGCCATGATGGTTGAAAGCGGCTGGAATGAAGATCCGGCTTTGCGAGCTATCGTCGCAGAACGGGCAATCCAGGGTCTGGTGCCGTTCAACCTGCCCATCAATGTCTGGCTGGCAACAATTTGGCTTCTGCTGAACGGTGGAGAATACTTCCCCCAAGTCTTGTCGCCGCGCTCGGCCGCTCGAGGCTTTTTATCCCGCCGCAACCCGAGCAGTGCGTCAGATCCTAATTCGGAGTCTGCGGGTGTACTATCTTCTCGCGAGGCCGAAGTTCTTGAATTGATGTCGGATGGACTTCAGAACAAGATCATAGCTTCCAAAATGGCGCTTTCAGAGCACACAGTCAAAGTTCACGTCCATAACATTATCCGAAAACTCAAAGTGCACAATCGAACGCAAGCGGCAGCCGTATTCAGGTCTTTCGATCGGCGTCCAAACTACGATCTACCGCCCATGAGGGTTATCGCTCAGACGTGATATCAATACAATCAAGATGCCGGCGCAACGGCACTATGATATGAATTGTTCCAGAGGGGCGCGCTATCGCGGGAACGGTAGGCCATGTATTCTATAATGGAAAAAACATCGCAAATCTCAATTCATGTTTTGGGCGAATGCCAAGTGTATTCGGCTGAGCACATGGTCAATCCGCCCTTTAACTTTCTACGTATCATCACATACTTGATAATTGAAGGCCGCGGCCGCCCAGTAGGTCGACGCCGCTTCGCCAATCTAATTTGGTCCGATAATTCGTCCCAGCAGGCTAATGCTGATATTCGCCAGGCTATCGCGCGGATCCGGCGATTTCAGGATGAGCACAAGTTCCAGTTGCTATCGATTGACGCATCGATGACCTGGCTCAATCCGGGCCAGAATGTCTACATGGACTTGCTTGAGTTTCTAGATCTTATCGCCAATCCAAGCCCCCAGGCTTGGCTCCGGCTC
>JBAWDM010000305.1:0-18792 GCA_049590735.1 Asticcacaulis sp.
CTAACAGCCCCTCCGGCGATAACCAAGTAAAACCGGCAAAAAATTAAAATTAAGCCGCCCCTGTCGCTTATAAATACAGAGCCTGATGACGCCTCGCCATAAGCCCTGCATGCGTGTACACAGGACGCATCTAAGTCTGTTTCATAATTTAAGGATTGTGCTTTTTTTCGTGCCCTATCGTCCCGCCCCCCTTTTATACAATAGCAAGCTGCCCCTTTTCGATGAGGTCGGGGCTGCTGATTTTCCCGAAACGCGACTGCGTTACCGTAATGACCGCGCGGCCGAATCGGTTGGATTGGACGGCCTGAGCGAAGACGCGTGGCTCACGCATTTTGGCCGGTTTGCCCCCTTGCCGGACAATCAGGATGCCCTTTTGGCGCTCCGGTATCACGGCCATCAGTTTCGCCAGTATAATCCGGATCTGGGGGACGGGCGCGGCTTTTTGTACGCGCAGATGTACGACGATCAAAACCGCCTCCTCGACCTCGGCACCAAGGGATCGGGTACAACGCCCTGGTCACGGCGCGGCGATGGTCGGTTGACGCTCAGGGGCGGCGTGCGTGAGGTTTTGGCCACCGCTATGCTGGAGGCCTTAGGCGTGCCGACATCCAAGTCTTTTTCGCTGATTGAAACCGGCGAACAGCTGATGCGCGGCGATGAACCGTCTCCAACGCGCTCGGCCGTTCTGGTCAGGCTTTCGCACAGCCATATGCGGTTTGGCACCTATGAGCGGCTGGCCTATTACGGTGATACCGACACAATGCGCGACCTGACCGATTTCATCATCGCGCACTATTATCCCGCCTGTCAGGCTGCGGCGCAGTTGTTTGACGCGGTTGTCTCACAGACGGCGCATCTTGCCGCGCGATGGATGGCGGCCGGTTTTGTGCATGGCGTGTTGAATACCGACAATATGAATATGACCGGCGAAAGTTTTGACTACGGCCCTTACCGGTTTTTGCCGGCCTATGATCCGAATTTCACCGCCGCCTATTTTGACACATCCGGCCTGTATGCCTATGGCCGCCAGCCCGACACGGTTCTGTGGAATCTGAGCCAGCTTGGCCGCAGCCTGACTGCGATTACCCCGCCGGAGCCCCTGATCGAAAGCCTCAACGCCTGCTCTGAGCGTTATGATCTGGCGTTGCAACTGGCCATTTGCCAGCGGCTCAATCTCACGCCGCAAGCCGATAATCAGCCGCTTTTAAAGGCCATATTTGCTCTGCTGGCACAATTGCCGGAAGACGGCAGTTTTGAAGGCCTGTTTTATGACTGGTTCGGCGGGGCCGTGCGTCAGGGCTTTGCGCTGAGTGGCCCGCGCGCAGGTGGCTATGCCAGTGAGGCCTTTGACAGCTTTTTCCATATTTTAAAAACCTATGACTGTGCCGCGCCGGACAAACTTAAAGATCCGCGCCTGAAGGAAGCGCATCCGGAAACCCTGCTTATTGAGGAGATCGAAGCCATATGGGCACCCATTGCCGCCCATGATGACTGGACAGCCTTTGATGCCAAACTTGAACGCATAGACATCTATCGGCAGGCGCTGGCATTAGACGCCTGAACGTTCTCGCCGGATAAAGTTGAGCAATTCCGTTTCCAGCTTATCCCTGGCGCCATCGGCCTGAATGCGCGCCGTCAGCCAGCTTTTTTCATCCGGACTTATCTGAGCCGCAGCTTCGGCACGCTGGCGGCGATCCTTTTCTACAGGTATTTCACCGGCACCGGGCTCAGATTTGCGACGACCAAAGGCCCGTTTGGCAAAGCGCGCCAGAGACAGATCGGTGTCCGCCACATAATGATCCAGCTCAATCTGGGCTTCGGGCGTCAGGGGCTTATAATCGGCATGACCCATGAGATGATTGCCAACAGCCTTTACGAACAGATCACCCCAAGATGCAGCATTATCGGCGTCAAGGGTCGCGTCCTTAATACGGAACAGCATCTCGGCCTCATCCTGACTGACGACATAGCTGCCGTCACTGGCCATGGCGAACACGGCGCGGCGCAGAAGATTGACTTCGGTGTCATTGATATGGCGCGGCTCAAGTCTGCCCTCGCCGCCCGTACGGCCGGTACGGGTCGGCCCCTCACCGCTCATGACCGCCAGCTCAATTTGCAGCAGAACATAGGTGCGCAAGGCCTCAGGCACTGAATTGGCGACCTCAAGAATCTTAACCAGCAATTCCAGTTCGCTCAGCGAATCGACATGACCATCACGGTCAATCTGACGCATCAGCCAGTCAGCCTTGGCTTCATTGACATAATCCACAGGCTCTTGCTGCCTGACGATGTAATCGACCATGACCTCGTTGAAATAATCAAGCCATTCGTCCGAGCGATTCTGACAGGTTGAGTTCAACGTCATAATGGCTTCAGCCTCAACCGGACTGATCAGGCCGTCATCGGCCCAGATCAGGCGGCGCAAGGCCAGGACATCTTCGGCCTGAATGGATGAGCGCGCGCTCAGGGTCTGAACCAGCTCGGAAAGGGCGTGTGCCATGTATAAAATCCCCAAATTTCGACGTACTATATAGTGAACGTGTTAATTCAGAGTATTCACAGGCTTAGCGGTCATGAAAGCCAACCAGTCGTGAAAACCAGCCGGGTTATATCGGCAATAATGGCTTCGCGGCCGTCATCATCCAGTGTACCGCCTGTGGTAAAAACCGACAAAAACACAGGCGGCTTATTACCGGCTGGCCAGATGACGCCCACATCATTCATGGCACCACCGGCCCCACTGCCTGTCTTATGCCCTGTCACAGCCCCTTGCGGCACGCCGGCCGGTATGCGTGCCTGACCTGTACGTGTCGCCACCATCCAGTTTTTGAGATATTGCAGGCTATCCGGCTTCAGCACATTGGTCGTAAACAGGGTTTGTAACAGGCCGGTCATGGCATCAGGTGTTGTGGTGTCGCGCACATCGCCCGCCACATTGCTGTTGAGGGCGGGCTCATTGCGGTCAAAACGGGTGATCTTATCGCCCAGACCGCGCACAAAAGCAGTCAAACCTTGCGGCCCGCTAATCCGGCTTAGTAACAGATTGGCGGCCGTATTGTCGCTTAAGGATACCGCCGCCAGACACAGGGCCTCCAGGGACATGCCGCCTTCAGCTGCATGCATTTTTGTGACCGGCGCATAGCTGAGCAGGTCTTTTTGGCCATAAGGGACGCGATCACCAAGGCTCAGGCGACCCTGATCGGCCTGTTGCAGGACAGCGGCCGCCAGTACCCATTTAAAGGTTGAACACATGGCAAAGCGCTGATCCGCCTGAAAAGTAAGGGTTTTGATGTCAGGCCCGGCCGTCAGGCGCATGGCCGCAACACCCAAACGCCCGCCATGACGTTTTTGAAGCTCCGACATCTGCTCTGTAAAATGGGCGTCGGGATCAACCTTTCGGGCACATCCGCTCAGCACAAAGGCACCTGTGGCCAGTCCGGCAGCCATGAGATAACGGCGGGATACCATCAGTTTTCCTTGCCGATATGACTATCCAGCCAGTTGAACACCGTCTTATGCCACATCATCGAATTGGCCGGTTTCAGCACCCAGTGATTTTCGTCCGGAAAGTGCAGGAACTCTGACTCGATCCCCTGACGCTGAAGGGCCGTAAAAACGCCAATGCCCTGATCGACCGGGATACGGAAATCCTTGTCGGAATGTATGACCAGCATGGGCACAGACCAGTCCTTTGCATGCAGCGCCGGATTGAATTTGTCATATTGGGCGGGGTCGGGATAGATTTCTCCGCCGTTTTCCCATTCTTCAAACCAGAGTTCTTCGGTCGTATAGCCCATGGCGCGCGCATCAAAGACACCATCATGGGTCACCAGACACTTCCACGGCTGTTTCCAGTTGCCGGCGATCCAGTTGATCATATAGCCGCCATAAGAGGCCCCCAGCGCGCAGGCGCGGTCGCCGTCCAGAAAGCTATATTTCGCCAGTGCCGCCGCCCAGCCCTTTTGCAAATCTTCGAGCGGGCGATCACCCCAATGCTGCGAAATGGCGTCGGTAAAGACCTGCCCGTATCCGGTCGAGCCATGAAAGTCGATCATCACCACCGCATAACCTTCGCCGGAATAGGTTTGCGGATTCCAGCGCGCCGACCAGCCATCACCAAATGAGCCCTGCGGGCCGCCATGGATCAGAAAGGCCACCGGATAGGTCTTGCCCGGCTCATAGCCATCCGGCTTGATGACATAGCCATAGACATCTTCGTTGTTCCAGCCCTTGAAGACAAATTGCTCATAGGCGCCCTTGGTCAGGGCGGCAAGGTCGGCATCAAAATGCGTCAGGTTCTGAGCGCCCTCATCGACAAAAGCCGTCTTCGGGCTGGCCTGATAAAAGGTCGCGGGTTTATCCAGACTGTTTTGCAGGAAAACCATACCGCGCGGCGTCTCGGCATAGCTGACCATGGTGCCGGATTTAGATATGGGGGTCACGGAACCGGTCGCTATATCGACGCGAAACAAAATATGTTTGCCGGTATCATCGGCATCGACCAGAAGGCTTTTGCCATCCTTACTCCACTGCATACCCGCAACAGAGCGATCCCAGTCAGGTGCCAGTTCGCGCACATGACCCTGCGCATCCCGTAACATGATGCCAAAACGGTCGGCTTCAAAACCGGGGCGCTTCATAGCCAGATAGGCCAGGGTTTTGCCATCCGGTGAGACGCGCGGGCTGGCGTCCCATGCCGGATTCGCCTTAGTCAGATTGGTGAGTTCACCACCGGTGACCGGCACAGAATACAGGTCGAAATTGGTACTCCAGGGCTCGGTTTTGCCAGCCAGACGGGCGGAAAAATAGACAGTGCGGCCATCAGAAGAAATCGTGTAATCGCCTTCGTCGCCAAAGGGCATGGACGGCACATCACCATCATAGCCATCCGTCAGGGCAACAGGCGTCTCACCCATAAGGCCGACATAAAACAGATGGTTGCGCGTCCCATCCGACCATGTGTCCCAGTGGCGCACAAATATCTTGGTATAAAGGGTGCCACTGGCCTTGTCCGTCTTGCGTTCAGTCTGTTTTTTGACGGTGCAGCTGATTTCGTCGCCCTTGCATTCCGGGAAAACAGCCAGAGACAAGACCAGACCCTTGCCATCCGGTGTGATCTGATACGCGCCCACATCCAGCGGCAGTCTGGTCACCTGTGTGGCCTCATGTCCGCTCAGGTCGGTTTTCCAGACCTGCACCGTGCCGTCCTTACCGCGTGCCGACTGGAAATAGATGGTTTTGCCATCAGGGCCCCACTGCGCATTACCTGCGCCCCCTTCCGATATGGCCAGTTTGGTTTCCGCTTTTTCCGGATGCGCCAGATCCTTCAGCCACACCGAACTGACGCTGCCGTTTTTCGCCATATCGGTCGCGCTGACATTCAGCAGGGTATAGCGGCCCGTGGCGTCCACCTTAAAGCCGTTGATACGATCCGCCCTGATCACATCCGTATAGGTCATGGGCGCGGCCTGCGCGGCACTGCTAAGGGCTAAAAAAGATATGGCACCGGCCATGATAAAGGCAGACAATCGGGGAATAAACAAGATGAGGCCCTTTAGTTACAAACAGGACTTCTTTTAAAGCGCCCTTTTGCCGCCCTGTCGAGCCATGACACATGTTCCCCGCTAAAATTTACGTGAGCGGCAATACCGCACTCTCTTTTGCCAATAAATCCCGCATATTTTGCAGGGTCTGGCGCGTTTGCGCCGGTAATTTCATTTTGAAGACCGGCGACATCAGCCTGGCCATAAAGGCATGCGGGGTAATATCTATGCGATGCGTCAGTCGCGTGCCCTGATTACCCATGATCTCAATGGGTTCCATGCGAAATTCGACGAAGACCTGCATCATCTTGTCGTAATACCGATAGGCGGCATGACGATCCGGCTCATAGGCCGTAATCACTCCGTCCATCAGGCCGTGCCGACCACCTTCGCAATAGGCATACCGCAGCTTGTCGCCCACCTGATTGGGGCCGGCGCCCTGCTTGGCGACGCCTTCGCAGCGTTTCAGCCACAGGGGCACCTTGGCATAGTCGTCCAGCAAACTAAAAACCTGATGCGGGGGTTGCGGCAAATCAATACCGCACTCAAAGCTGATGGACATCTTAGTGACCTCGTTGACAAGCGACTTGAATAAGAGCGTAACATAGGCGCGTCAACAGACAAGAGTTTAGACGCACATGCCAGATCAAAGACCCCGCCTCGCTGACAGGCACGTCATACGCTACCTGCGTCAGAAACCACAACTAACCCTGTCCCTGTTAATTGGGATGGCAGTCTTATGTCTTTGCCTCATCGCCACTCAGATGAACGCCATCACCTGCGCGCTCATTGCCTGGAACAGTTTTACTCTGCTCTATATTACCCTTGGCCTGCATACCATGTTCAGCGCCAGCCATGACGCCCTCAAAAGCCACGCCCATCTCTATGATGACGGCGAAGGCATTATTCTGCTGCTGTCGATTGCGGCGGCCATTTTAAGCTTTGTCGCCATTGTCGGCGAACTTGCCACCAGCAGTCATGTCGGTCATACCGGAAAGACATGGCACATAGCGCTTTCGGGCGTGACGCTGATCACGTCATGGTCTTTTATACACCTGGCCTTCGCCTTTCATTATGCGCATGGCTATTATGCCGAAATGCCCCGTAATGCCGGTAAGCCCGGCCTGATTTTTCCCGGCACGAAAGATCCGCACTATATTGATTTTCTTTATTTCTCGTTTGTGATCGGCACATCAGGCCAGACAGCCGATGTCGATTTCGCCGCTTCCACCCTGCGCCGTATCGGCCTGATACACTGCATCGTGGCCTATCTGTTCAATGCCACGGTTCTGGCCCTGACCATCAATATTGCCGCGTCCCTGATTTCGCACTGAGCTTAAGCAGACGGTGAATTTTTCGGTAGGGTAAAGGTAAAGGTACTGCCCAGATCGGGTTCAGATTCAACCCATATCTGCCCGCCATGGTTCTCTACTATTTTCTTACAGACCGACAGTCCCAGACCGGTGCCGCGAACACCGTCATAGCCATGCAGGCGGCGGAACGGTTCAAATATCTGATCCAGAAAATCCGCCTGAATGCCGCAACCGTTATCGCAGACGGAAAACCGCCATTCATCGTCTTTTTCACGCACGCCAATATGAATGACAGGCCTGCGGTTAGGGAAACTGTATTTAATGCCATTACTGATCAGGTTTTGCAGTAAGCGCATCAATTGCACGCCATTTCCAGGCACAACCGGCAAGTCATCGGCAGACAGGGTTGCCCTGTTCTCCTGCATCAGGCTGTGGAGATTTTCCAGAACGTGATTCAGTTCCGCCTGCATATCCACTGGCACAAAACGAAAGCCGGCCTTGTCGAGCCGGGCATAGTCCAGCAAATCCTCAACCATATCGCGCATGCGGGCGGCCGATTCGCCGATAATGCGCAGATATTCAAGCCCTTCCTCATCCAGCTTATCATGATAATCACTGGCGATGATCTGGCTGAAGGTCAGGACCATGCGCAAAGGTTCCTGCATGTCGTGCGACGCCACATAGGCAAAGCGCTCAAGCTCCGTATTGGATTCGGTCAGGCGCTTTAAAAGCGCCTGACGGTTAAGCTCGGCCTGCTTGACCTTGGTTATATCGCGCACAATGCCGGTATAGTGCGTGCTGCCATCCACCTCATAGGCGCTGACGGACAGATCCAGAGGGAATTCGCTGCCATCCTTACGCCGGCCGCGCACCTCCCGGCTCGCGGCATTAGTGTCCAGATAATCGCCGACATAGCGGTCATGTTCGTTATAGGTCGGATCAGGCATAAGCTGAGCGATGGGTTTGCCGGTCACCTCTGCGGCACGATAGCCAAAAATGGTCTCACAGGCCGGATTAAAGCTCTGGATACGGCCTGTGGCATCAATGGTGATGACGCCGTCCAGCACATGTTCCACCAGCGTGTCATGAAATTCCGAGTCCGCACGCACGGGGCTCACAGGCTTGCGCGCCAGAGAAAAAGCACGTGGCGCAATCTGCATGAGCATGATCAGGCAGGACAGGATGGCAATGGCCACCACCACCCTGATGACAGCCTCCGCCAGAAAATATGGATACCACATCGTCCAGACATTGCCGAGCGGCAACAGGGACAATAGCAACAGAACAACGCCGCCAATCGCAAAAAGCTGGCGCGCGCTGGCGTCACGGTTGCGGCTGCGCAGATATAACATCACGGCTGCCATACCGCCGCACCCCAGTATAATGGCCAGATCAGCCAGGATAGGCAGCCACAACCAGTCCAGGTGCCACATAGCCCCCCACCCCCTTGGGACAAGAGTGTTTGTAACCGCTTCCTGATCCAAACTGCATGACCTTTTTTATGGATGTTCTGGGGAAAGCCCCCCTCACAAATGGCTTATAGCACAGGCTTTGTCGCACGCAATTGAGCCATGGAATGGAAAAAGTCTTGCGGCGGCTTCAAAAATAGCTGACACCTTACCCTTAAGGCAGGATTTACCGCAGGAACGGCCAGATGACAAAACTTATGGACAGGTTACGGGCCGCCCGTGTCCTTTTGGTCGAAGACAATCGTGGCGATGCCGTGCTGACGCGACGGGCCTTTAAGCGGGCGCAGATTAACAGTGAAATCACCGTGGCGGAAACCGGTGAAAAGGGCTTAAGCATCCTGCGTCGCGAAGGTGATCATGCCGGTGCGGAACGGCCGGACATTATCCTTCTGGATCTGAACCTGCCTTATATGCACGGCCGCGATTTTCTGAAAACCGTCAAGTCCGATCCGGATTTCAAGCGCATACCTGTCATTGTCCTTTCCAGTTCCAGCGCGGAAAACGACATCAATAGCAGCTATGACCGCCACGCCAGCGGCTTTATCACCAAGCCGGTCAACAACGATGTCTATGAAGATATTGTCACCCGCATCAGCCTGTACTGGTTTGACCTGATGCAATTGCCACCTGACCAGAGCGCCCCGCAATTTTCGTAAAACAAAACAGCCTCAATAATATGTGCCGCAGGGGATGGTTTGCGCCCCGTCTTTCCCTTACATACAGGGCATGATCAGATCACCAAAACCGCCAAGGCTACCGAAACCCGCAAAATCAAGTTTTCCCAAGGGATTACCTGACGACAAAACCCTGCTGGAGGTTCTGGCCAGTCGGGGCGAACAGGGCCTGTCCGACCTGGCGAAAACCTTTGGCCTCAAGGGGGCTGATCGCAAGGCCCTGCGCCTGCGCCTGAAGGCACTGGGCGAAGACGGTGTCATTGACACGCGCGGCCGAAAAACCTTTGGGGCTATGGGCTCTCTGCCTGACACCGGTGCCTGCGAAGTTGTAGAAAAAGATGTCGATGGCGAGCTTTGGGTACGCTGGGGACGACCCGATACTGACCTGAAAAAAGCTAAGTCCCCTCTGGCACGCTTAGCACCGCTCAAAAAAAATGTCGCGCAGACACCGCCGACTGTGGGCGACCGCCTGTTTGTCCGCTTTGAGAACACGTCAGACGGCTGGGTGGCGCATCTGATCAAGATACTGGATCAGGGTGCCGCGAAAATTGTCGGCGTGGTGCGCAAAGGCCGTAAAGAGATCAGGCTTGAGTCCGTCAATCGCAAATCCAAAGAAAACTATACCCTCACCGGCCCCGACCTCGATAAGTTGCAAGATGGCGATGTCGTTATCGCGGCCCCGGTGGGCGGCATCAACCGCTATGGCCCAAAGCCCGCCCGTGTCCTTGAGGTCATTGGCCGCGAAGATGAGCCCAAGGTCGCCTCGGTCATGGCCATCCATAGTCACGGCCTGCCGATTGGTTTCAGCAGCGATACGGAGCATGAGGCCGAAATCGCCAAAGCGCCCGGCCTTGGTAAGCGCACCGATCTGCGTGACCTGCCTTTTATTACCATCGACCCGTCTGACGCCAAGGATCATGACGATGCCGTCTATGCCCATGCTGACGAAGACCCTGCTAATCCCGATGGCTGGGTCGTGTGGGTCGCTATTGCCGATGTCGCCCACTATGTGACGCCCAATTCGGCGCTGGATCGCGAAGCCCGCGCCAAGGGCAATTCGACCTATTTCCCCGACCGCGTTGAGCCCATGCTGCCGCATGTGCTGTCAAGCGGCCTGTGTTCGCTACAGGAAGGCGAAAACCGAGCGACTATTGCCGTGCGTATGGTATTCAATGCGGCCGGCAAAAAAATCAGCCACAGCTTTGTGCGCGGCCTGATGCGGTCGGCCGCCAAACTGTCTTATGAGCAGGCACAGGCCGCTATTGATGGCCAGCCCGACGACAAGACCGGGCCGATACTGGACAGCCTTTTGAAGCCCCTGTGGGCCGCCCATGCCTGTTTGACGCGCGGCCGCAATATCCGCCAGCCTCTGCACATCAATTCACCGGAACGTAAGATCACGCTCGACAAAGAAGGCCGCGTCATCGCCATTACGCCGCGCGCCTCTCTGGAAGCCATGCAGCTCATCGAAGAAATGATGATTCAGGCCAATGTCAGTGCGGCTGAGACGCTTGAAAAGCATAAGACGCCATTGATTTATCGCGTCCATGAGACGCCTTCGCTGGAAAAGATAGGCAATCTGGCTGATTTCCTGCAAACCTTAGGCATGCCGTGGAACAAGGGCGAAGCGCCCCGAACCGAGCGGTTTAATGCGTTGTTGGATGGGGCCAAAGACGGCCCGCATGCCGAAATCATCAACGAAGTGGTGTTGCGCACCCAGATGCAGGCGCATTATTCACCGGAAAACTTTGGTCACTTCGGGCTTAATCTTGATCATTACGGCCACTTTACCTCGCCGATCCGCCGTTATGCCGATCTGGTTGTGCATCGCGGCCTGATTCGCGCCCTGAAGCTGGGGGATGACGGCCTGACCGATTATGAGATTAAAACCCTCAAAGACACGGCGGAACACATCACCGCCACCGAGCGCCGTTCCATGCAGGCCGAGCGCGAGGCCATAGAGCGCTATATCGCGGCCTTCCTGCACGATAAGGTCGGCGCCAGCTTTATGGGCCGTATTGTTGGCGTGACGCGTTTTGGCCTGTTTGTGAAACTGACCGATACCGGCGCAGACGGCATCATTCCTATGACCTCGCTTAAGGACGACTATTTTGTCCATGACGATGTGCAACATGCCCTGATCGGTGAACGCACCGGCGTGCGCTGGCGTCTGGGTGCCGCCATCGAGGTCGAGCTTATGGAGGCCATGCCGGTGACCGGTGGGCTGGTGTTTAAGGTGTTGAGTGACCCCGCGCCTGCCGATCCCAATGCGCCGCGTCCGCGTCTGGGGGTGCGGTCACGCAGCCAGACCTATCAGCCCCGTGTCGGTAAATCTGGTGGCAAACCCGGTGGCAAACCCGGCGGTGGTCGCCCTAAGGGTTTCGTGCCACCCGGTGCCAAACAGGGCGTTAAAAATGCCAAAAAGAAGAAGAAACGTTAGGTCCTCTGTCTGTGTCCGGCTATGAAACCCGCTAAATACGCAGGCGATGCGAAAATCTGGCGGATAATCCATTTTTATGGACTCACGCCATTGACTTCTGTTCGTTCCTGAGTATTTTCCGCCCCTCTCTATTGATTGCGTCATGCGGCGCGCCCGAACCTTAAGGACTTTACGTCATGGCAAAGCCAGCCTCCATTAAAATTCGCCTGAATTCCACGGCGGACACCGGCTTCTTCTACGTGACGAAGAAGAACGCCCGCACCAAGACTGAAAAGATGGTACTGAAGAAGTACGATCCGGTTGTGCGCAAGCATGTCGAATTCAAAGAAGGCAAGATTAAGTAATCTTGCTGACCTGTATTTTTGAAAAAACCGCGTCCTGAGCTTAATGCCCGGCGCGGTTTTTTTATGCCTGATTTTTCAGAATTTTACGCGGCGTAACGTACAATCACCCGATTGCGGCCAGCATGTTTGGCTTCATAGACGCCCTCGTCGGCCCGCTTCAGCAGGCTTTCGGGAGAATCATGGCCATCGCGCGATGTCGCCACCCCGACCGAGACGGTAACGTCCAGCACGCGTCCATCCTTTAGCACAAAGGGGGTTTCGGCCACCTGAGTGCGCACGCGCTCAGCAATGTGCGCCGCGTCTTCGGAACTGGTGCCCGGCATGATGACGACAAATTCCTCACCGCCAAAGCGGCAGGGCATGTCGATGGCCCGCACGCTCAGGCCCAACCTGTGGGCAAATTCGCGTATGACCTCATCACCGGCATCATGGCCATAGGTGTCGTTGACGTGTTTGAAAAAATCAATGTCAAGCATCAGAACCGACAGGCGATCATAGACATTGACACCGTCACGCACATGCGGCGCCAGCATCTGGCTAAGGTGATGATTGAGAAAGCGGCGGTTATTCAGGCCGGTCAGCGGATCAATGACCGCCATTTCCAGTGACCGATCCAGCGTATTGCGCAGAAAATCGCCATAGCGTTTGCGCTTGATCAGGGTTTTGGCCCGAAGGCGCAATTCCAGCATATCCACCGGGCGCGGCACCACATCATTGACGCCCAGTTCCAGCGCCTTAAGCAAGGGTTTGCGATCATCAGCATTGATAATCGCCAGAACCGGCCTCTGGCGGGTGGCCTCATGGGTACGCAGTTGCGCCACCCAACGCAGGGCATCAAAACCGGTAGACAAAAGATTGAGCACCACCAGATCGACCCGTCCGGCAGCAATTTTCATGGCCTCTGCCGGATCGGTGACATAGGCGCAGCGATGATCCGCCCCCAACTGTCCCATCAAACGCTCGGCCTGACGCACATTATCATCCAGAATCAGCACATTGCCGGTCGCGGAAATCTGACGATCATACAACGTAGTGTCGACAAGCCCCGCCCGGCGGCTGGAGGCTTCACGACCGCGCAAACCATCCACCATCTGCTTCAGATGCACCAAAGCCTTTAAACGCGCCATCAGAATCACATCATCAACCGGCTTGGTCAGGAAATCATCCGCGCCGGCTTCCAGCCCCGCCAGGCGATCCTCACGCCCATCCAGCGCGGTCAGCAAAATAATCGGTATATGACGGGTTTCGACATGATCTTTTAACTGGCGGCAGACCTCATAGCCGTTGATATCCGGCATCATGACATCCAGCAGGATAATATCGGGCTGCTGGGTAATCGCCATCCCAATCGCAGCCTCGCCGTCATCCGAGGTCAAGACCTCATAATAGTCCGCCTCAAGTTTGGCCTGAAGCAGCCGGACATTCGCCGGTGTATCATCAACGATCAGGACGCGCGCAGGCATGGTTTACCCCAGATAACGGCGCACAGTCTCAAGGAAGTGACTGACGGAAATCGGTTTGGAAATATAGGCTTCGCAGCCCCCTTCGCGAATACGTTCTTCGTCGCCCTTCATGGCAAAGGCCGTTACGGCCACCACCGGAATATGTGACAAATCGTCATCTTCCTTCAGCCATTTTGTCACTTCTAAGCCGGAAATTTCAGGCAACTGGATATCCATGAGGATCAGATCGGGGCGATGCTGACGGGCAAGTGTCAGCGCCGACAGGCCTTCGCCTGTCTGAAAGGTTTCATAGCCCTGCGCATCCAGCAGGTCATGAAACAGTTTCATGTTCAGTTCGTTGTCCTCAACAATAAGGACTTTCTTTTGTATCATTCCAAAACCTTTAAGCCCTGAAGCTTTTTGACCCACGCGCAATCATAATTTTTTCCGAATCAGGTGTTTTGACACCCCTCGGCTTATAGGTCTGCAATCTACATGGACTCTCTTAAGGTCAGGTGAAGGGGAAGGTAACAAAAGGTAAAAATGGGGATAGCCGAAAGGCTGAAAACTCAGCTATATACATGCCGGTTCGCGCCAGAAACTGGCTGCCCCTCATTAGCCTTAAGGACTCCGCTCATGTCGAAATGTGAAGATCGCCTGCGTGCGCTCGGCATCACCCTGCCCGTGCCTACCGCGCCTGTCGCCAACTATGTGCCCTTTGTGCGCACCGGCAATCATGTCCATATTTCCGGGCAATTGTCCAATGACAGCCAGGGTGGCATCAAGGGGACGGTCGGCGTCGATGTGTCCTTGGAACAGGCCGTGGAAGGGGCCCGTTTATGCGCCATCAATCTGCTGGCGCAAATGAAGGCTGCCGCCGGAAATGACCTCGATAATGTGGTACGCGTCATTAAGCTGAATGCCTTTGTTCAGGCCGGGCCTGAATTCTATAATATCCCGCAGGTCATCAATGGCTGCTCCGACCTGATGGTCGATGTGCTGGGCGATGCCGGCAAACATGCCCGCTCCGCCGTTGGCATGTATAAGATTCCCTTAGGTTTTTCGGTCGAAATCGACGCCTTTATCGAAGTCATGGATCGTCGTTAAACCGGCATGGCCATGGCTCTGACCCTTAGGCTGCATACGAAAATTACCGACATAGGCGAAACTGTGTGGAACGGGCTTAGGGAGGACGACAATCCGTTTACCGCCTATGCCTATCTGGAGGCGTTGGAAAATACGGGCTGCCTTGACCGCGACAGTGGCTGGCAGCCCTCTCATCTCAGCCTGAGCGATGCGGACGGCGTGATACGCGGTGTGATGCCGCTCTATGTCAAATATCATTCCATGGGCGAATATGTCTTCGATCAGGCCTGGGCGCAGGCCTATGAGCAGGCGGGCGGCCAGTATTACCCCAAGATGCAAGGGGCCATTCCTTTTACGCCCGTCACCGGCGCGCGCCTGATGTCGCCCGATCCATTGGTGCGTCAGGCCCTGATCGAGGCGGCCATATCGGTGTGCGACACCAACCGGTTGTCCTCGCTGCATGTCACCTTTCCTAAGGCCGATGAATGGCAGATGATGGGTGAGGCGGGCCTGTTGCTGCGTCAGGACCGGCAATTCTGGTGGGAAAATGACGGCTATGCCAGCTTTGATGATTTTCTGAACCGGCTGTCCGCCAACCGGCGCAAGGTGATACGCCGCGAACGGCGCGACGTGCAGGCACGGCTGGATTTGCGCGTCCTGAGCGGTGACGATATCACCGAAGCGGCACTGGATCATATGCACGCCTTCATCGAAAGCACCTATGACCGCAAATGGGGCGCGCCCTATCTGACCCGCGCCTTTTTCAGCCGCATTGCGCAAACCATGCGTGAGAAAATCGTGCTAATCTTTGCCTATGACGGCGATGAGGCCGTGGCCGGTGCCATCAATTTCATCGGTAATGACACCCTGTATGGCCGGCAATGGGGCACGCATATCGACCTGCCCTTCCTGCATTTTGAGGTCTGTTATTATCAGGCCATCGACTTCGCCATTCAACACGGGCTGAAACGGGTCGAGGCCGGCACTCAAGGCGAGCATAAATTATCGCGCGGTTATCTGCCCCACCCGGTATATTCGGCCCACTATATCCGCGACCAGCGCCTGAGGGGCCCGGTTGCCGCCTATCTTGACCGGGAACGCGCTGCTGTCACCGACGAGATCGAGGCCTTACGCGATGAGGTATCCCCGTTTAAAAAGGGCTAATCCACAGGCAAGGGACAGGCATCACGGCCAATAGTCGCCGCCGCATAAAGCGCACGCGCAGTTTGTTTCAGAACAGGATGCACCCAATCCGGTGCTATTTCCGCCAATGGCCCCATCACAAAGGCGCGATCTGCGGCCCGTGGATGCGGTAAAATCAAGCCATTTTCTAAGGTTTCGACCCGATCCTCATAGGCGATCAAATCCAGATCCAGCGGGCGGGGCGCATTGATCCTGCCGTCACGAATACGACCGTAATCGCGCTCAAAATCGTGCAAAACCGTCATTAAATCAGCAGGGTTCAGATCAGTTGCAATTTGCAAGACAGCGTTAATATAGGGCGGATCATTGACGTCCGGCCAGGCCAGTGACGACCACAGGCGTGAGGTTTTCAAGACAGTTATCTTATGATCGTTCAAATCCTTGACAAGCTGCGCAAAAGTTTGCGATGCCGTCATATGCGCTTCATTTAAGCGCACCGGAGGCAAATTAGAGCCGTAAGCGATATAAATAGCGGCCTTGTCATTCGTCTTTGCCATTTTCACCGCACAATTTCAGCCTAGAGATTATTGTATGAGCTTTTATCCCACTGACCGTATCGCGCTTTTCATAGATGGTGCCAATCTTTATTCCGCCGCCAAGGCGCTGAATTTCGACATCGACTATCGCAAGCTTCTGGATGAATTCCGCAAACGCGGCATTCTGATCCGCGCCTATTATTATACGGCTCTGGTCGAAGGCGACGACTATTCCCCTATCCGCCCTCTGGTGGACTGGCTGGATTATAACGGTTTTGCGCTGGTAACCAAGAACGCCAAAGAATATACCGATGCGCAAGGGCGCAAACGCTGGCGCGGCGATATGGATATTGAAATTGCCTGCGACATGATGGAAATGGCTGATCATGCCGACCATCTGGTGCTGTTTTCGGGCGATGGCGATTTCCGCCGCCTGATTGAGGCCGTTCAGAAAAAAGGCGCGCGGGTTACGGTTGTGTCCACCGTGAAATCTTCGCCGCCCATGACATCGGATGAATTGCGCCGTCAGGCCGACACCTTTGTCGATCTGGCCGATCTGGCGACCGTTGTCGGACGTCCGCGCTCGGCCCACGGCACACCCCCGCGCTTTTTAGGCGCTGAGGACGACGAGGATTAGACGCTCCAAATTGAGGTTTTAATCCAATTTGGCAAGGCCAGCAGGCCTTCCGAGCTTATGCGAGGAGCCCCTTCTTCTTCAGAAGGATAGCGGCGCTTGAGCGGAGATATGTTAACCCTTTTCGCGCATCAGGCGGGCCTTGTCGCGTGACCAGTCCCGCTCTGCTGTGGCTTCGCGCTTGTCGTGGTTCTTCTTGCCCTTGGCCAGTGCAATTTCCAGTTTCACCAGTCCCTTATCGTTGAAATAAAGCTTGGTGGGGATAATGGTCATGCCTTCGCGCTGGATGGCCACCATAAAGCGATGAATTTCCTTGCGATGTAAAAGCAGTTTACGCGGGCGGCGCGGTTCGTGATTGAAGCGGTTGGCCTGACCGTAGGGCGGAATGTCGGCATTGATCAGGCAGAGCTGATTGCCTTTTTCGATGCTGACATAGGATTCGGCAATATTCGCGCGCCCCATGCGCAGCGCCTTTACCTCCGTGCCGGTCAGGGCCATGCCCGCCTCAGTGTTTTGTTCGAGAAAATAGTCGAACCGGGCGCGGCGGTTATCGGCAATAACCTTATAGGTGGAAATTATATCGGGCATGGGTTTAGCCGACCGGCTTTAAGCCGGCCGCAGACATGGCCTGATCGACCAGCGGTCGCACAGAGGCCGCACAAGGCGTAATCGGCAGGCGCACATCTTCGGTACACAAACCCAGACGGCTCATGGCATATTTGGTCGGTGACGGCGATGAATCGGCAAACAGGCCCTTATGCAGCCGGATCAGCCTGTCCTGCCAAGTACGCGCTGTGGCGAAATCACCGCTTTGGGCGGCATTATAAAGCGCCACCATCTCGGCGGGGGCGACATTGGATGTCACCGAAATCACGCCATGACCGCCGTGCGCCATATAGCCGACAAAGGTCGGATCATCGCCGGAAATGTAAGAGAAGTTACCGTCGATCTCCAGACGCATCTGGCTGATACGTTCAATTGCACCGGTTGCATCCTTGATGCCGGTTATATTGGGCAGCTTAGCCAGACGCGCCACAGTGTCATTGCTCATATCGACCACGCTGCGGCCGGGTACATTATACAGGATCACCGGTATCTGAACCTGATCATTCACGGCTTTGAAATGCTGATAAAGCCCTTCCTGGGATGGCTTGTTGTAATAGGGAGCCACGACCAGAACCGCATCCGCCCCCACCGCCTTGGCATGGGCCGCCAGCTGTACGCTCTCGGCTGTGCTGTTGGAACCGGCACCGGCAATCACCTTGACGCGACCGGCCACCTGCTCGACGCAGGTTTGCACCACCTTGCGGTGTTCTTCGGTGGTAAGCGTCGAGGTTTCGCCGGTCGTGCCTACGGGCACAATGCCGTGAACGCCCGCCTTGATCTGATGCTCTATCAAACCCTTATAGGCCTCATAATCCACCTCACCGGATTTGAATGGCGTAACAAGCGCCGTCAAAACACCATGAAACAAAGGGGACAGGTTGGAATTCGTCATCTTAAGGGGCCTTCAACGCAAAGCTTAGTGTTCCGCCCTGACGGGCCTGATCACATTATAAAAATAGCCATAGATAAGCAAAGCTTTTGCCGCAATGCCTTTCTAAAAAGAAACTATCGCCTATAGTTGCCTGAGGCGAATCCCCGGGGGGTGCATTTTACAGCCGCAGACTGACCATGATTCACGGAACTGATATGACCCATACCCACCCACAACGCACCCCAAGGCAAATCCGCAGCGCACACATCTGGCGCAAACTGGCCCTGCTTGTGGGCGTCAGCCTGCTGAGCCTGTGCCAGCCGGTTGCGGCGCAGGACGAGGATACGGGTGGCACCATGGCCCCCATTCCGGACAATCCGCGCCCCTATCTGCCTTCGGGTGTTTCCGGTTCCGAATCCATGAACCTGCAACAGGCCTTGTCGGCGGTGAAATCGAAAAATTTCGCGCAGGCCAATATACTGGCCAGCAGCCTGAGCGACCCCTTAAGCCGCAAGATTGTCACCTGGACTATCATCAATAATGACGGCGATATCTATAGCTTTGCCGCTTTGGATGCGGCGCGGCGTGATCTGTGGGGCTGGCCGCGCGAAGCCAAGCGCCAGATATCGGCGGAAAAACAGATCGCCCTGTCCGGCATGACCGCGCAGCAAACCGTCGACTGGTTCAAAGG
>JBAWDM010000306.1:0-1571 GCA_049590735.1 Asticcacaulis sp.
ACAGTGCAAAAACGGGAATCAGAAGCGCGCCTGCGGCACGGAACATGGGAGTCATCAAAAAGAGGTTCCGATCTGGAATTGGACGCGCTGAATTCTATCCCCGGCCACCAGCGGCACGTAGGGGTTGTTGGGATCGAGCACTTCCTTCTGCTGCTTGATCGGGAACGCATAGGCGAGGCGCAATGGGCCCAGCGGCGACACCCAGCTGATGCCGATGCCGACCGATGCGCGGATCTTCTTCTGCGCCGCCCACTGGGCGTCCGAGGTATAGGCGTTGCGCTCGCCGAACACGTTGCCCGCGTCGAAGAATCCATACAGCCGCAACGTACGGTCGATGCCCGCGCCGGGAAACGGCGTGCTGAGTTCGGCGTTGAAGATCGCCTTCTTGTTGCCGCCGATCGCGGCACCCTGCGACTGGCCGAGCAGCGGCACATCCTTGGGACCCAACGAGTTCTGCTCGAAACCGCGGACCGAACCGAGACCGCCCGCATAGAAGTTCTTGAAGATCGGATAGGCCTTGTTGCCGTAGGCACGGCCATACCCTACCTCGCCGTTGATTGCGAAAGTGTATTGCTTGCTGATCGGGAAGAACTGCTGGTACTGGTAGCTGCCGCGGTAGTACTTCATGTCGCCGCCGACCCCGACCTCGAGGTTGGCGCGCTGCAGGATGCCACGCGTGGGCACCAGCGAGCTGTCCCGGCTGTCGCGTGCCCATCCCACTGTCAGCGGGACGCCCCAGACGCTGTCTTTGCTGCAGCTCAACGCGTTGTCGACCGTGCTGCATCCGAAATAGTCCTGATAGGACCGGGGGGTGGGCGACTGGAAAAGCACGAGACCCGCAAACGGACTGAATACATAGCTGGGACGACCCGGATCAAATTTGTAGCGCTCCAGGCCGACGCCGAAGAAGACCGTGTCGACTTCGCTGAACGGCACGCCGAAGCGGATGCTTCCGCCCTGGTTCACCAGCTTGTAGTCGCCGTCCGTGGTGTAGTAGGGACGCGTGGTCGTGCTGTAGACCGACAGGGTGCGGGATATCCCATCCTGCGTGAAGTAAGGGTCGGTTGTGGTGAGCGAAATCGTGCGCGCGTACTTGCTGGTATTAACTTGCACGCCAAGGTAGTTGCCGGAGCCGAACACGTTCTCCTGCGACACACCGAAGGACAACGCAATCTTCTCGGCACTGGAGAAACCGGCGCCGAGTTGAAGGGTGCCAGTGGGCTTTTCCACGACGTTGATGGTCAGGTCGACCTGATCGGGCGTGCCGGCGATTTCCTGGGTGTCGACGTTGACTTCGGTGAAGAAGCCGAGGCGGTCAACGCGGTCGCGCGACAGCTTGATCTTGTCGCCGTCATACCACGAAGCCTCGTACTGGCGGAACTCGCGCCGGATCACTTCGTCGCGGGTGCGATTGTTGCCCCCCACGATGACGCGACGCACGTACACGCGGCGCGAGGGCTCGGCGCTCAGGTTCATTGTCACCGTGTTGTTGGTGCGATCCACGTCCGGGCGAGCCTGCACGCGGGCAAAAGCGTAGCCGAAAGTGCCGAAATAATCGGTGAACGCCTTGG
>JBAWDM010000307.1:0-3525 GCA_049590735.1 Asticcacaulis sp.
GAAATGGGCGGCCTGTTTTTTTGCCTCGATCATTTTGCATTGCAATTAGTTTCATAAGATACAAATATAATTTCAATTGTTACGAAGCTAAATTTCGCCGTAATTACTAATTTTCACTTAAATCCGACACATAAATGACGCAAGGCGGCGCACTTTCGTTTTCAAACCCATAAGAAACTCATAAAGACCTTGCGCACTTTTGAGAGCACGGCACTGTGAGCAGGTGCAATATTTCTCAAACAAGGGGGATACCTTGAAAACGTGGATTAAATTAACGAGAGGCCTTGCTGCGGCAGCGGCTCTCATGCTGGTGGCACCGTCCTTCAGCCCCGTCTTGGCTCAAACTACCGAGTCGGTAGCCGCCTCCGCTGAAGCGGCCCCTGCCGCCGAGGCTACAGCTTCGGCCGAAGAATCGGCCGCACCTGCTGCCGAAGAAGCCGCGGCACCTACGCCGGCCTTATTGGCCTCGCAAAAGCCTCTGGCTCTTGATAATGCCGATACGACCTATCTGATCTTCTGTACCGCCATGGTGCTGATGATGACCCTTCCGGGTCTGGCGCTGTTCTACGGCGGCATGGTGCGTCGTAAAAACATCATCGCCACTGTTACCCAATCGGTCAGTGTCACCTGCGTGGTCGCCATTGTATGGTGGATCGCCGGTTACTCTATGTCGTTCGGTGTGGCCGCCACGCCCATCCTCGGCATTCCGGCAGACACGCTCAACCTGTTCTTTGGCGGGTTTGATACCTTTATGCTTCACGGTGTAACACCGGAAACCGCATATGCGGCAACCGATAAAGTTCCGGAATTTACCTGGATCTCGTATCAGATGACGTTTGCGATCATCACCCCTGCCCTGATCACCGGCGCTTTCGCAGAACGTGTTAAGTTCTCGGGTCTGCTGTTGTTCATGTGCCTGTGGAGCCTGTTTGTGTACGCGCCCATCTGCCACATGGTCTGGGGCGGCGGCATTCTGTCAAAGTGGGGCGTTCTCGACTTTGCCGGTGGCGCTGTCGTTCACTGTAACTCCGGTGTGGCTGGTCTTGTTTGCGCCCTCTTCCTGGGTCGCCGCAAAGGCTATGGCACGGACTCCATGCCTGCCAACAACCCGATCTATATCATGATCGGTGCTGCCCTTCTGTTTGTCGGCTGGATTGGCTTCAATGCCGGTTCGGAATGGTCAGGCGACTCTGTGGCTTCTGCCGCTCTGCTCAACACCATTCTGGCAGCCTGCGTTGGCGGTGTGTCCTGGAAAATCGTTGAGTGGATCTTCCGTGGCAAGCCTTCGCTCATCGGCATCCTGTCGGGTATTGTTGCCGGCCTCGTTGTCATCACGCCTGCCTGTGGTTTTGTGAACCCGACCGGCGCGATGATCTGCGGCCTGCTCGCTGGCCCGGTTTGCTACTTCTCTGCAACCTGGATTAAAAAGCTGCTTGGCTATGATGACTCCCTTGACGCTTTCGGCATCCATGGTGCCGGTGGTATTCTCGGTGCTATCCTGACAGGCTGGCTGGCTGATCCTGTGATCAACTCGCTGGGCGAAGGTCACAATGTTCTGGCTCAAGTCGAAGGCCTTCTCGTCACCATCCTGTGGTCGGCAGTGGGCACCTTCATCATCCTCCTCATCTGCAAGTACACAACCGGATTGCGTGTGACGGCCGATGAAGAAGAGGCTGGCCTCGACTTCTCACTTCATAACGAAGTGATGGATCACTAAAGCCTGTTGATCTCAGCTTTAAAGTCTTGAGCTGAATCTGTATTGTTGCACAAATGAGACAGGACGTCCTTTAACGGGGCGTCCTGTTTTCCTATATAAATCCTTAATTTTCTTAATCTTTAAGACACAAACCCGCCACAGTCCGTGCATTTATATCACACCAAAAGCGTTTGTAAGCACATCTATAGGAGCGGCTTCATAAATGTGTCATCTGTATATTGCGCTGCAAAATATGATTCACAAATAAGCGCGGGAAACGCTTCGGACGGGGTTTGGCATACAAACTCTTTCTGAGGACACGAGTAATGAAAAAAACACTTTTAGCCGCAACGGCTATTCTGGCGGCTATGACTTTCGCAGATGCGGCCAGTGCAACGGAATTTGCCGGTGGCGACATCAGCTATAATATCGCCGCAACCAGCGATTATGTCTTCCGCGGCTTCACACAAACGGATGGCGATCCGGCCCTGCAAGGCGGCATCGATTTCAGCAAAGGCATGTTCTATGCCGGTGCCTGGGCATCGAATGTTGATTTCGCTGACTACGAACTTGATCTTTATGCCGGCATTAAGCCAACCTATAAGGATTTCAGCTTCGATTTAGGCGCCATCTACTATAACTACAATGATGATACGCTTGATTCAACAGAAGTGAAAGCTGCCGTAAGCCATCCTTTCTATAAGGGCTCCATCGGCGCTGCCTATTTCTACAATGTCGATTTCAGCGACACAGACTATTACGAAGTCAACGCCTCCTATCCCCTGACGGATAAGCTCAGCGTCTCCGGTGCTATCGGCGAACAAAAACTGTCGGGCGATAAATACTCCACCGGCAATATTGGTTTGACCTATGCGATCACGCCGATGTTCTCGATTGACGGTCGTTTTTCCGACACCAACATTCCTGAGTCCATTGACGTTTCTAAATCACGCTTTGCTGTCACCCTTAAGGCGGCATTCTAAGATTTAAGTCTAAAAATACGGAGGAGGCAGCTTCATTTTGAACCTGCCTCCTTTCTATTATGCGTCTCATGAGCTTTAGCCTGTGGGTTGTGGTTTTTATTATATCTTTCAAAAACATAATAAAAATCACGCCTTAGCAATAAAACATATGTGCCGGCTCTGAGGCATTTAAATTTTAATCAAATTTCTTTATGTTTTTTAGACGTTAAACAAAGTGATAAAAATACATCAAGGCGTTGCTAAATGAACCTAGCCCCCTTTGCTGATCACAAAAACTTGCTACATTAAGACAGGTTTTACCAAAACACTCGATTCCGATCCGTGCCGACTGTTTGTTTGAATGGCACTAACCACTGAAACTGGGATTTTATTATGAAAAAGACTCTTCTTGTCGCTGCTGTAGCCATCAGCGCACTTTTTGCCGGCGGGGCTGCTATGGCTCAAGATGATGCCGGTTCGTTAAGCTATAATCTGGCTGCCACCAGCAATTATGTATGGCGTGGCGTTTCGCAAACGGGTGACGAAGCTGCCCTGCAAGGCGGCATCGACTATTCGCGCGGCCTGTTCTACGCTGGTGCCTGGGCGTCTAATGTTGACTTCAGCGACGACGCCGGTCACCGCGCCAGCACAGAAGTTGACCTGTATCTGGGTATGACACCTTCGATCGGCTCTTTTGATTTTGACGTTGGCGCCATCTATTACGCCTATCCGGGTTCTGACAAGGACAGTGATTTTGACTTTACGGAACTCAAAGCTGCCGTCAGCCACCCAATGGGCGCTGGTAAGATCGGTCTGGCCATGTATGTGAATGCCGAAACCGTTGAAGACCCTTACTATGAAGTCAAC
>JBAWDM010000308.1:0-3504 GCA_049590735.1 Asticcacaulis sp.
TTCTTACCCGGTGTTGAGATGGTCGGTGACCGGCACAGGATATCTGTGCCGGAAGCCAGTGTCTCAGATTACAGGCTGGGCTTGCCGAAGAGGATCAGCAGCGCAATAACGAAAGCGAAGATGCCGAGCGCTTCGGTCAGCGCCATGCCGATGAAGAGGTTGGTTTGTTGCGTCTTGGCAGCCGAAGGGTTACGCAGAGCGCCGACATAGTAGTTGCCGAACAGGATGCCGAGGCCGATACCGGCACCGATCATGCCGAGCGTTGCCAGGCCGGCACCGATGTACTTAAGGCCAACGGCGATGAGGGTTGCAGTAGTTGCGTCCATGGGGGGTAAACTCCAATTGAGGATGGGTAGTGATTAAAGAAACCTAGTGGTGGCCGATATTGACCACGTCACTGATGTAAACACAGGCCAGAACGGCAAACACAAAGGCTTGCAGATACGCGACCAGGAATTCGAGGGTTGTCAGGGCGACAATGGTCGACAGAGACAGGATGCCAATGCCGATACCAAGGCCACCCATGGCCAGACCGGTGATGATGAAGCCGGCAAAGACCTTCATCACGATGTGACCACCCAGCATATTGCCGAAAAGTCGCAGCGTCAGGGTAACGGGGCGCATAACAAAGGCTATGACCTCGATCGGCACCAGTACCAGCAGAATGTACCAAGGCACACCGGACGGTACGAACATTTTGAAAAAGCCAAGGCCATTGCGGATAAAGCCAACTGCCAGAACCAGCAAAATCGTCATGGCCGCCAGAGTCAGCGTAACGGCGACCTGTGAGGTGGCGGTGAAATAGGTGAACATACCCAGCAGGTTACAGCTCAGGATAAACAGGAACAGGGTCAGGACGTAGGGCAGGAACTGCTTGCCGTCATGGCCGATAATCGAGTCCGTCAAATCGTCAATCAGGCCGAATATGCCCTCGGCCATCACCTGTCCGCGGCCGGGAATAATACTGGCGCGGGCGGTCGTTAAGGCAAAGAACAAGATGGTGCAGCCCACGGCGATCATCATGGCCAGCACGGAATTGGTGATGGACAGATCGACCGGGAAGCCCCCAACCTGAAAGACGGGGCCCTGAATGATTGTCTCAATCTTAAACTGGTGTAACGGATCGGCCATAAGCCCTTAAACCTCTTAGACAATGTCAGCCCGCATACAGGGCAAAGCAAAATGCATTCTATGTAGCACAGGTGTAACCTGTTTTTAGTCCTTATCCGGATCCGAACCTGCGTCCGAACTCTGGCCTGATTTGACAATCGCATAGACCGCCACAACCATGCCCAAAATCGCACCGATAATCACACCAAAGGGGCGGGTGTGAAGATATTCGTCGCTGAGCCAGCCCAGACCTAAGCCACCCAGAATACCGGCAAGCAATTCGCCCAGAGCCTGATAGCCGTTATTGGCGCCTAGTTCGCCGCTGACATCATGCGTCTTGCGCTTGCGCGCTTCAATCGCCTTCAGTCGTGTGTCGAGATCCTGCAATCTGGCCTGATCGGACGACTTATCGGGTAGTTCATCTGCCACGTTCAGCACCTAACAGGCGGAATAACGGGGTCGCTATTCCGGCTTCGAACGGCGCGGAACCTACTCAAGTGACTCCGAAAGGTCAAGCAATTGCACAGCACAAAGTGACGTTGTTGAAAAATAAATAGGAAAGACTGGGCTGAAAGTGTCTGTAGCCAAGACTTTCCAGCTATTGTGAAGATTATCCTGTATTTTTCATCTAAAAATGACAGGCCGTCCCGAAAAATGCACATGGGCCTTCGGTGACTATAAACAGCCGATGTACTGTTACACTTTATCTTCTGTGACCAGCGCTTCGGCCTGCGACAGATCGACGCTGACCAGCTGAGACACGCCGCGCTCACTCATGGTCACACCGAACAGGCGATCCATGCGCGACATGGTGACCGGATTGTGCGTGATGGCAATAAAACGCGTCCTTGTGCGGTTGCGCATCTCCGCCAGCAAACGGCAATAGCGGTCAACATTGGCATCATCCAGTGGCGCATCGACCTCATCCAGCACACAGACAGGGGCCGGATTGGCCAAAAACACACCGAAAATCAGCGCTGTGGCCGTCAGGGCCTGCTCGCCGCCTGACATCAGGCTCATGGTCGACAGGCGTTTACCCGGCGGACAGGCAAAGATTTCCAGCCCGGCTTCGAGCGGATCGTCCGATTCGATCAGGCGCAATTCCGCCGATCCGCCATCGAACAGGGTGACAAACAGGGTCTTGAAATGGCCATTGATGATCTCAAACGCCGCCAGCAGACGTTCACGCCCTTCGGCATTCAGCTCATCAATGCCGTGACGCAGTTTGGCAATCGCTGTGGTCAGGTCGGTGCGTTCCCGCGACAAGGTATCCAGACGGCCTTCATATTCTGTGGCTTCTTCTTCGGCGCGCAGATTAACCGCTCCCAACTGGTCGCGTTCACGCTCAAGTCCTGACAAAAGCGATTCGGCCCCGGAAGCATCGGTCGGTGTGGCAATGGCTTCTTCCTTCAGGCGGCGGCCCAGTTCCGCCGGTGTGCCGCCGGTCTGATCCGCGATAAGTGCCTCGATTTCCGAAACTCTCGCCTGAATGGCCTCTAAGCGGGCCTGCGTGCCGGCACGTTCTTCGCGGGCGGCAGAGGCATCCTGCTCCAGGGCGCGCACATTGATATCGGCATCGCGGCGTGCGGTTTCGGCCAGATTGAGTTTGTCACGCGCCTCATTCAGGCGTTTTTGCGCTGTTTCCAGCGAATCAAGCAAAGACAGGCGCTTGGTTTCAACGGCGCGCGGGGCCGACTGTGCCGCCTCAAGGGCCGTGTGTGCGTTCGCCTGATCTTTTTCCAGTCTGAGGATGCGGGCACCGGAATCCTGTGTGCGGCGCTGCCATTCCCCCAACTCACGACTCAATGTCCGTTCGCGGTTTTCACGGGCAGACCTGTCGCGGGTTTCCTGATCCAGATCGGCGCGGGCGCGCATCACGGCCTGACGATGTGCATCGGCTAGCGCCCGCGCCTGCGTCAGTTTGTCCGTCATGGCATGGGTATCGAGCGCCGTTGATTGGCTGGCAAGGACGGCCTCATAGGCCGTCTTGGCCTCGGCGTGTTCATTACCGAGGCGCAACAAACTGGCGTCAAGGGCCTCTGAGCGCGCCTCAAACTGGGTTTGCGCCCGTAAACGCGCCTCTAGCTCGTTCTGGCGGTTACGCAAAAGACGCTCATATTCCGGGAGGCGGCTGCGCGTAGCACGTAAAGCTTCTTCATGAGTGTGCTGCGCCTCAGCCGCGATGCTTTGCGCGGTTTGCGCCCCGGCCAGTTTTGGCTTCAGCCCGTCAATTTCGGTTTCCAGTTCGTCGTGACGTGTGCGCTGCGCCAGACGCACGGCGGCGGGCTTTGGCGCCTTGGCCCGCACAATCAGCCCGTCCCAACGCCACAGATCGCCATCTGTCGAAACCAGCCTTGCCCCGATGGGCAATTGGCTGTGCAGGCGATCGCCGTC
>JBAWDM010000309.1:0-2410 GCA_049590735.1 Asticcacaulis sp.
GCCGCACCCTGATCGGCACCACAGACACGGCGGTGCCGACTATCAGCCTTGAGCCGCGTCCGTTAGACGAGGAAATCGACTTTATCCTGCGCACATCGGCGGCCTATCTGACCAGGGTGCCGCAAAGGTCGGATATTTTAAGCGTTTTTGCCGGTTTGCGGCCCCTGGTGAAGGCGGAACCCGGCACGAACAGTAAGGATTTGTCACGCGAACATACCATCCTCGTCTCAGAATCAGGCCTGATAACGCTGACGGGCGGCAAATGGACAACCTGCCGGCGCATGGGCGAAGATGTGATGGATCGCGCCGAAGCCGAGCATGTCTGGCCTAATCGCCCCAGCCGAACGCCCTATCTGCACCTGCATGGCTGGTCGCAGGACAGGCTTAGCGATAACTGGGCGGTTTACGGTAGCGATGCGGCTGAGATTCAGAAAATGCCAAAGGCTGATGTCCGCCTGCATCCTGATCTGCCCTATGTGGAGGCGCAAGTCGTGTGGTCGGTGCAGCATGAACAGGCGCGCACAGTCGAAGATGTTCTGGCGCGGCGATTGCGGGCGCTTTTGCTGGATGCGCGCGCCAGCATGGCGGCGGCCCCGCGTGTAGCGCAGATCATGGCAGACGAACTGGGCCGTGACACCGACTGGCAAGCTGATCAGGTCGCGCAATACAGAGCACTTGCTGAGGGTTATTTACCGAGCTAAGCCGGTAGCAATACCCGCACGGCATAGGTGCGCCCCGCTTCAATGCCGGTAATAGTCGTGCCGGAAATCTTCAGCCCATCGACCTCCAAAACCGTTTCGGTCACATCAGCGTCACGGCGGATATCAATGTCAAATTCCGCGCCACGGAAGGTGCGTTTGACATGGGCCTGATCCCAATGACCTGGCAGATTTGGCGCGATCATCAGGCCGTCCTGACAGCCTTTAACCCCAAACAGGCCTTCGATGACGATGCGGTAAACCCACGAAATCGTCCCCGTATTGAATAGCTGCGATGACCGGCCGGCAGTGCGCGGATTGGCCTTATGGTCGCCGCGATAATAGTTGGGAATAAACAGGGGCAGCTGCCCGCGTTGCAGATAATCGGCCTCATCGGGGCCGGTCAGCATACGGTTCAGCAGATCAAACCCCTTATCGGCCATGCCTGCCTGATAGAGACTATAGATATAAAAGGCACCGGCGTGATTATAGACGGCGCCATTTTCGGCTGATCCCGGTGATTTTTGCGTCAGACGCCCGACATCATCGCGCATTTTGGTATAGGGTTTGCCCAGCATCTCAACCCCATAGGGTGTCTCAAGCTGGTCTTCGACCGCATGGATCATCCGGTCGATCTGATCGGCTGAGGCCGCCCCCGACAGCATGGCAAAGCTTTGCGGGTTGACATAGATGCGGCCCTCATCATCGGCCTTGACGCCGAACAACACGCCCTCATCGGTGATGCCGCGCCCGTACCAGTCGCCGTCCCACATATGGGTGTTGGCAGCAGCATTAAACGCCTCCGCCTCGCTAAGCCACGGCGCGTTTTCGCCACTGAGTTTGGCCCAAACTTGCAGGGCATAGGCACTGGCCAGCGTCAGCCAGCCGGACACACCCTTGCCCTTATAGCCGACCATATTCATCGGGTCGCACCAGTCGCCCTGATCTATGAAACTCAGGCCGCGATGGTCACGGCTTTTGATCAGCCACTGCATGGCCGCCTGCATGCGTGTGCGGATGGATTGGCCCGCCACATCTTCATCCAGCAGGCCGTAATCCCCTGTTTCATCCAGATAGGCCTCAAGCAGGATCGGCAGCCACACGCAGTGGTCGGAATGCGGCACCTGATTGATATATTTAAGCTCGGCCCCTTCATACAGGGTTACGCCATCCGGCATGGAACCATCGGCGTTTTGCTGGCTGAAGGTGCGCAGCAGGGCGGCGCGGGCGGCTTCGGGTCGGATATAGACCATGCCCATGGCGTCCTGCAAATAGTTGCGGATTTGCGGGTCGGTCGTCAGACGGTTGGTGTCGCCGTGATAATAGACCTGACGCGAAAGCCAGCCATTCACAAAGGCATCAAAATGCGCATCCGGCGTGGTGATGTTCAGTACCCCACGACCGGCCTCTATATAGGTTTTCGCCGCCTTAAGGGCCTTGTCAAAATTTGCCTTGCCGAGATAGGCGTCGATATGGGCGGCGATCTCAGCCTCATCAAAGGCCGGCCCGAAAACAAAGTGCCAGACGTGCGATTCACCGGCTTTCAGATCGACATCGAACTGCATGATGGCGGCAGGGGTTTCATAGTGGGCATGGGTGTTTTGCAGGCCGTTGCGCAACATGTCGGGATCGCGCAAACCGCCTTCGCCCTCGAAATCTTCACGGCGGGTTTCATAGGCGCCTGGCGTCTGATCGGCGGCAAAAAAGCTCAG
>JBAWDM010000310.1:0-5243 GCA_049590735.1 Asticcacaulis sp.
GCGTCGGGCCGTCCCGAGCTTCGGCTTTCAATTTTGCAGTATATGATGAAAGGACACCAAGTGCTAGCAAGGGACTTTCACCATATGGTCTAGATCTGGTCTTCGAACTTCTTGGCCAGGTCTTCAACATTTTCCGGTGGCCAGTTCGGGATATCCATGCCGAGGCTCAGGCTCATGGAAGACAGAACTTCCTTGATTTCATTGAGCGACTTACGACCAAAGTTCGGCGTACGCAGCATTTCAGATTCCGTCTTCAGGATCAGATCACCGATATAGACGATATTGTCGTTCTTCAGGCAGTTGGCCGAACGGACGCTAAGCTCCAGTTCGTCAACCTTCTTGAGCAGGGCCGGATTAAACGGCAACTCAGGCTTGCCTTCTTCAACCACGGGCGCCTTAGGCTCCTCGAAGGTGATGAAGATTTGCAGCTGATCCTGCAGGATGCGCGCAGCAAAGGCCACAGCGTCAACCGGCGTGATGGCCGCATTGGTTTCCACGTCAAGGATAAGCTTGTCCTTGTCGAGCCATTGACCGTGACGGGTCGGCTCAACGCGGTAAGCCACCTTCTTAACCGGCGAATAGAGCGCATCGACGGCAATCAGGCCAATCGGGGCATCTTCGGGACGGTTTTGATCAGCCGGCACATAGCCCTTGCCGTTCTGGATGGTGAATTCCATGCGCACCGAAGCGCCCTCGTCCAGCGTACAGATGACGTGGTCGGGGTTGAGCACTTCGATATCGGCCGGCACGTCAATCTGACCTGCTGTTACCGGGCCGGGGCCCGTGGCACGAAGCACCATACGCTTGGGGCCTTCTGCGTGCATGCGCAGGGCCAGTTGCTTGATGTTCAGGATGATGTCAACGACATCTTCACGTACACCTTCGATAGAGGAAAATTCATGCACCACGCCGTCAATCTGGACGGAGGTGACAGCCGCGCCTTGCAGCGAGGACAGGAGTACGCGACGCAGCGCGTTACCGAGGGTCACGCCGAAACCGCGTTCCAGAGGCTCCGCGACAAGACGCATCTTGCGCGAAGGATCGGAACCCGCTTCGACTTGTGGCTTCTCGGGACGAATAAGCTGTTGCCAGTTTCTTTCGATCATGTACGTCCCTCAAGACAGGAAAGGTCGCCCCGCAAATGACACGGAGCGACTAAAAAAATCAGAAATAGTGAATTAAACGCGACGGCGCTTCGGCGGACGGCAGCCATTGTGCGGGATCGGAGTCACATCACGGATCGTGGTGATAGTGAAGCCAACAGCCTGCAAAGCGCGTAGAGCCGATTCACGACCGGAACCGGGGCCAGCCACGCTGACTTCCAGTGTCTTAACGCCGTGTTCGATCGCTTTTTTACCCGCATCTTCGGCTGCAACCTGTGCAGCGTAAGGTGTCGATTTGCGCGAGCCCTTAAAGCCCATGGCGCCGGCCGACGACCACGACACGGCATTACCCTGCGCGTCGGTGATGGTGATCATTGTGTTGTTGAACGAAGCATTGACGTGAGCAACGCCCGACGTGATATTCTTACGTTCGCGCTTTTTAACGCGTGAAGGTTCTTTAGCCATTAGTCAGACTATTCCTTACTTCTTCTTACCGGCGATGGGCTTCGCCGGGCCTTTGCGCGTGCGCGCATTGGTGTGCGTACGCTGACCGCGCACAGGCAGACCCTTACGGTGACGCAGGCCGCGATAGCAGGCCAGGTCCATAAGGCGCTTAATGTTCATGGAGACTTCACGGCGCAGATCGCCCTCGACCGTATAGTCACGGTCGATGGTTTCGCGAATTTGCAACACTTCGGCATCCGAAAGCTGATTGACGCGGCGCGCATCTTCGATGCCGACCTTCTGGACAATCTCGCCGGCGATTTGCGCGCCGATGCCGTGAATATATTGGAGCGCGATGATTACGCGCTTGTTGGTCGGTATGTTGACGCCAGCAATACGGGCCACTTGAGGTATCTCCTGCAACGCATCCCGAAAGACACGCTAAAAAACGAAAGGTGACACGTATGCCTCGCGCCCAACTTAAAATCAAGTCAGACGTGATTCATACGCGTGATTTCGCGGAAGCTGCCCTTATAGAAGGGTTTTAACTTCCGTCAATGGTTTAGTTAAAAAAATACAAGACCAAACTTGGTTTGCTCATGATTTTTTAAACCTGTGCACACAAGCGCCGCACAAGACTTACCTTGCATGGGCTCGGGCGCGTCGTCACATTCGCCAAACGTCAAATAGACTAACGTTTGGAAATTCAAGTTCAGAGCCTAACCTAAGGCCCCGTCGATACGGGCAGCCACATCATCCACCGCGCCCATACCGTCAACTTCGTAAAGCTTGCCCTGGGCGGCATAATAAGGCAGCAAGGGTGCCGTCTGGGCATTATAGGCCGCCAAACGCACCTTATAGGATTCCGGATTGTCATCCGGACGGCCTTCTTCGGCAAAGCGATTTTCTATACGCTGCACCAAAGCCTGCTCGTCTACCTTCAGGCGCACAACCTTATCAATTTTGGCACCGCGCTCACCCAGCATGGCATCCAGCGCCTCGGCCTGAGCCACAGTGCGGGGAAAGCCATCAAAAATAGCGCCGCCCGCGGCTTCGCAAGCTGCCAGATTGGCCTTGATCAGATCAATCACAATATCATCCGACACCAGACCACCTGTGGCCAGAATATCCTTCACCTTCAGGCCCAGCTCCGTCTCGGCCTTAATAGCGGCCCGCAGCATATCACCTGTCGAGAGTTGAATCATGCCATGCGTTGAGACCAGACGCTTGGCCTGCGTCCCCTTGCCCGCCGCCGGGGGGCCAAACAGGATAATATTCATCGACCAGACCTCCCGGTGATCTTCGGAACGCCAGCCTTGCCCGAAGAGGCGCGCGCGCCGCCCTTGAGCTTCGACTTACGGATCAGGCCGTCATATTGGTGAGCCAGCAGATGCGACTGGATCTGAGCCACTGTATCCATGGTCACCGTCACAACGATCAGAATGGACGTGCCGCCGACATAGAAGGCCTGCCCCAAGGCGGAAATCAGGAATTCCGGCAGCAAGCAGACGATGGTAATATAGGCCGCGCCAATGACCGTAATACGCGTCAGCACGAAATCCAGATAGTCGGCCGTGCGCTTGCCGGGGCGAATGCCGGGCAGAAAGCCACCATATTTGCGCAGGTTTTCTGCTGTTTCCTCAGGATTAAACGTCAGGGACGTATAGAGGAACGTAAAGAAGATAATCAGAATGGCATAGATGACCATAAAGAGCGGACGCCCCTGATGGAGCTGACCTGTCAGGCTGATGACCCAGCCGGGCACCGCATCCGGGTTCTGACCGACAAAGGCCATGATCGAGGTTGGCATCATCAAAAGCGACGAGGCAAAGATCGGCGGAATAACCCCGGCCGTATTGACCTTCAATGGCATGAAGGAGGTTTCCCCGCCCATGATACGGTTGCCAACCTGACGCTTAGGGTACTGCACCAGCAGACGACGCTGCGAGCGTTCCATAAAGACGATAAAGACAACGGTAAAGGTCAGCAGGGCCACCACAAACAGGATGGTGGCGGGATTAACATCGCCGGTCGAGCCCATAGACAACAGGTTGCCCACACTGCGCGGCAAGACCGCGACAATACCCGCAAAAATGATCAGGGACGTGCCATTGCCGATGCCGCGTGAGGTAATCTGCTCACCCAGCCACATCAGGAACAGGGTACCGCCTGTCAGTGTCGCCATGGCCGTTATAATAAAGAAGGGTCCGGGCTGGATCGCAAATCCGGCCTTTTGCATGCCTGCCGAGATGCCAAATGACTGGATCAGCGCCAGAAGCACGGTCAGGTAACGGGTATATTGATTGAGTTGCTTGCGGCCGGCTTCGCCGCCTTCTTTGCGCAGCTTTTCCCAGGGCTCATAGACCGAGCCCATCAATTGCACGATAATCGACGCCGAAATGTAAGGCATCAGATTCAAGGCAAACACCGCCATGCGCCCAACCGCACCGCCGGCGAACATGTTCATCATGCCGAAAATGCCGTTCGACTGCCCCTGAAAGGCCTGCGTAAAGGCAATCATATTGATACCGGGCAACGGCACATAGGTGCCGAGGCGGTAAACAATTAAGGCACCCAAGGTAAAAAGAAGGCGCTTATGCAGATCGGTCGCCTTGGAAAAGGCCCCGAAATTCATATTGGCGGCAAGTTGTTCAGCAGCAGATGCCATAGAGTCCTCAAATTCGCGCAGGCGCACGCGCCCCGGTGATCATCCCCATAAGGAAGAAGGGGTGATATACACGATTCGCAAACCGCGCCCTCACCCATCCCAACCATATGGGGCACGCATATTGAAAGGTCAAATGCGTGCGATACATAAAGCCTTTGGGCTTAACCTCTGCGGGCAGCCTTTGCCGCCGCAACCTTTTCAGCACGGGCCGCAATCTTGGCTTCGTTTTCGATACGGGCCTGAGTGACCGTGCCGCCAGCCGCTTCAACAGCCTTGATGGCACCAGCCGAAGCCGACCAGACCTTCAGGTTCAGCTTGGCCTTCAGTTCGCCTTCGCCAAGCAGGCGCACGCCGTCCAGTTCGCGACGGATAACACCGGCTGCAATCAAAGCGGCCGCATCAATGTCGCCGGCGACCAGCTTACCGGCGTCAATCGCCTGTTGCAGACGCCACAGGTTTACTTCAGCCAGCTTCAGAGCGAATGGATTGTTAAAACCGCGCTTGGGCATGCGCATATACAGCGGCATTTGACCGCCTTCGAAGCCCAGCAGGCTCACGCCCGAACGGGACTTCTGCCCCTTAACGCCGCGACCGGCTGTCTTGCCCTTGCCCGAACCGGGGCCACGGCCAACGCGCATACGGGCCGTTACGGCGCCGGGATTATCGCGGAGTTCATTTAACTTCGTCATTTGGTGTGCCTTTCAATGACAGGTGCGCTGATCACGTGTGATCAACTCGGCTAAAAATAAGAAACAGTGCGCGCTCTTACAGCACGCACCGTACATAAATCAAGCCTGCGTATCGATTTTCTCAATACGCAGGCCAAATTTGTTCTACTCAACGATCGCAACCATGTGCGCGACCTTGGCGATCATGCCACGTACCGAAGGGGTGTCTTCCAGTGTGGAGACGCGACCCATCTTGTTCAGGCCCAGACCGGCCAGAGTGGCGCGCTGGTCCTTGGTACGGCGGATAGGTGAACCGGTTTGCTTCACCGTAACCGTCTTTGCTTCTGTTTTTGCAGGTGC
>JBAWDM010000311.1:0-10597 GCA_049590735.1 Asticcacaulis sp.
CTTCGGCCTCGATCTTTTGAAGCAAATTCATATCATTTATCCTTGTTTGGGGCTTTAACGCCTTTTGCCTGTAATTTGGAAAGATGAGCGGCCCACAGATCGGGACGCCGTTCTTTCGTGGTTGCCTCTCGCATTTCCTGCCGCCAGACCGCCGCCTTTTTGTGGTCGCCGGACAGCAGCACTTCGGGGATGTCGAGGCCCTCGAACGTCCGCGGTCTTGTGAACTGCGGCTGCTCCAGGAGTCCATCCTCAAAGCTTTCATTATCAAGACTGGCTGATGCGCCGAGAACCCCCGGAATAAGCCGCACAACCGCCTCAATCGTCACCATCGCTGCCGCTTCGCCACCCGCAAGGACGGCATCGCCAACGCTGATTTCTTCGAACCCACGCGAGTCTAACACACGCTGATCCACGCCTTCGAAACGACCACACAGGACAATCAGTCCGGGTCTGGCCGCCCATTCTTTGACACGCGCCTGAGTAAGAGGTTTCCCTCTCGCGCTCATATAGACGAGAGGGCGATCATTAAGCTCTATGGAATCAAGAGCTTGAGCGATCACATCTGCCTTTAGGACCTGACCGGGGCCACCGCCCGCGGGGGTATCGTCAAGAAAGCCGCGCTTATCGCTCGAAAAGGGGCGAATGTCCAGCGTTTCCAAGGCCCAGCGCGCAGATTCTTTCCACGCCGTGCCAATCAGCGACACGCCCAAAGGCCCCGGAAAGGCCTCAGGAAACATGGTCAGCACGGTGACAGCATAGGGCGGGATCGGTTCGGACATGGTTTGGCTTATGAATAAAGACCGCCATCAGGCGTAAGCTGCCGCCCTTAGCACATGGATCCCCTGCCGCAAAGCCTCACCTGTCCTTGCAGCTTGCCGCCCCTTTAAGTCCCGATATGCTCGTCTTCGCGCAGGGTCAGCACCTCAAAGCCAGTCTTCGTCACCGCAATCGTATGTTCCCATTGCGCCGACAGCTTGCCGTCACGGGTAATGACTGTCCATTCGTCATTCAGGGTGACGCTCTTATTCGTGCCCTGATTGATCATGGGCTCAATGGTAAAGGTCATGCCTTCTTTGAGGACTTCGCCCGTGCCTGCCCTGCCGAAATGCAGGACTTGCGGGTCTTCGTGCATCTCACGGCCTATGCCGTGGCCGCAAAAATCACGCACGACCGAATAACCATGCGCCTTGGCGTGCTTTTCGATAGCATGGCCAATATCACCCAGCCGCGCACCCGGTCTGACCTGTCTTATGCCCTTCCACATGGCCTCATAGGTGACGCGCACCAGCCGTTTCGCCGCCACCGGCACATGACCGATCAGATAGGTCTTGCTGGAATCGGCAATATAGCCGTCATTCTCAAGTGTAATGTCGAAATTAACGATATCGCCGTCTTTCAGGATTTTGTCCTGTGACGGAACGCCATGACAGATGACCTCATTGACCGAACTGTTGAGGGCAAATTCATAGCCGTACTGGCCCTTGCTGGCCGGTCGCGATTTCAGGTCGTTCGTGATATACTGATCGACCAGATCATTGACCTGTAAGGTCGACATCCCCATGAGCGGTAAGGTGTCGATCATCCTGAACACAGAGGCCAGAAGCCTGCCGGCATGCGCCATTTTTTGGAGTTCATTGGCCGTCTTAATCACGACAAGACCCGCATACAGGCCTTGGTATCTATGCCCGCCTCAGCGAATTGCTGCTGTACGATTTCATTGAAAGACAGGGTGGGGTTAGACTCGGCGATCATGCCGATCTTCATCCAGAACTCCGCTTGCGCATTGATGGATCGGCACATCACGCGACCCGCCTTTCGCACCTCATCGTGCAGCGCGTCATCTATATTGACGATACCCATTATCACTCCTTATGAATCATATACCTTTCATATATGATTCATAAGGTCATTTGTCCAAGGTATTTTTATCGTTTCAGCCGCAGGATCAGGCCATAGGTACGCGGTTGCGCCAGAAAGGCATTATAGGTACCCGACTGAAACGGCGCGGCAAAGGCCACCTGATAATAGAGCACATCCGTCAGGTTACGGCCCCATAGCTCAATCGCCCAACGCCCGTCCGGATCGCCAAAGGCAATACGGCCATCATAAAGCGTATAGGCTTTTTGCGTCTTGATCGGATTGAGATCGGAACCGGTATTATAGGCGCTGTTGGCTTTACCGTTCAGATTGATGCCCAGTTGGTAATTGCCCATCGGGCGGCTATAGTTAAAGCCAAACACGGATGACCAGCGCGGTGCAAACGAAGCCGTGCCACCCGCCAGAAGCGGCAAACCGGCCACGGCTTCCGGGCCGAATTTGGTTTCCGCATAGGTGACGCCGCCATTCAAAGCCAGGCTGCCGCCCAGAGCATCGGTGACATAACGGGTTTCGGCCTCAATACCTTTGGAGGTCAGATTCGGCACGGAATCGACCACAAAGGTCGTGCCCAAAAAGGTATTCAACTGGAAGTTCTTAAAGGCCTCATCAAAGGCCGCCACATCCAGCGACAGGCGTCTGTCGAGAAAGCGCCCCTTGAAACCGGCTTCGTAGGAACTTGAGGTTTCCGCCTTGAACAAGGAATCCGCATCCACCGTATAGTCGGCCTTTTGTTCACGATCGAGATTATAACCCGCCCCCTTCCAGCCGGTCGCGTAAGACATATAGGCCATCAGGGTCGGTGTTGCCTGCCATTTCAGCTTAAGGGAGCCTGTTGTGGCGTCTTCCTTATCCTTTTGCGTCAGGGTCAGGTCATTATAGGCCGGATTAGACCAGGGCAGACACAGAACACTGAGTGAGCTTGTGGCCTGGGCGCAGGCGACGCCATCATCGCTATTGGTAAAGGTGCTGGTCAGTCGCTTGGTCTGCTGGTTGACCCGCAAACCACCCAATAGAGACACCGTATCGCTCAGATGCCACTCAGCGTGGCCAAACAGGGCGATATTTTGCTCGCGCTGCTTGTAGGTATCGTGATTACCCTGACCCGCCACATAGGACTGGCCGACCGGCAAGCCTGTCAGTTCCGAAACGCGGTCAATATTGGCGCCACCGGTCAGCAGCAGACCCAGATAGGATTCATAGTCACGGCCATACAGGGTTTCATCATGCCGCGTCAGGTCTTCCTGATTGACATATAAACCGGCCATCCAGTCCAGATTGGCGACCTTGCCATTCAGGCGGACTTCCTGTGACACCGTATCGAAACGATTGCCGAAGCCGCCATTAGGGTCACGATAATAGATGTCCGCCGAGCTGAAATCGGCATCATAGCCATTGGTGTGATCCCAATGGCGAAGCGCTGTGATCGCGGTCAGTTGCACATTATTGGCCAGACGCAGATCCCATTGCGCCGAGACGCCGGAATCGACAATCACCTGATCGGTGTCGCGATTGGCCCAGGCCTTACGGGCACGTGGATCGACCGTCATGGCCGTGCCTGCGTCGGCCGCCAGTTGATCAACATAGGCACGCGTGCCGCCAATGGCGATGGCTGTGCCCGAACAACAGGATTCGTCACGTTTTGTGTAATCGGCAATCAAACGCAGACGCGACCAGCCATTGCCGTCATACAGCAATTGACCGCGAACCGAGGCATAGTTGAGATCACCATCATCTGTGCGGGTGCGCGGGCCGTCACCGGTCTGGATACTGTACTGGCCATCCCGCGACCGTTTGGTAGCAAACAGGGAGCCCGCCCAATGATCATCCAGCTTACCCGTCACATAGGCCGAGCCCCCAACCGCCCCCATATTACCGACACTAAATTCCGCACTTTGCTGTGTATCAAATGACGGCAGCAGGCTGACCACCTGAATGACACCGGCCGAGGCCCCCTTGCCGTAAATATCCGATTGCGGGCCTTTGAGTATTTCAACGCGGTCCAATGGCCCCAGATCGCTCATGGCCGTGGCGGTGCGGGCGCGGCTGACGCCATCAATCACCACGCCGACCGACGAATCGAGACCTGGATTATCCCCGACCGTGCCTACACCCCGCAAACGCGCCGTGGTCTGGGCTTCGTTGGCCGTGGCGGTAATCAGCAGTGACGGCGTCAGGTCTTGCAGGTCTTTCAGATCATAGGCACCTGATTTTTGCATCTGTTGGCCGGACACCACCGACATAGCGATCGGGGCGTGGCTAAGCGGTTCGGCTTTTTTCTGGGCGGTGACAATGATTTCAGTAGCCGCATCTTCGGCAAAGGCGGTGGCGGTTAGGCTCACCAGACAAAGGGACGAAATCGCGGTGGATACCAGAAGGCGGCGCGAGGCAGAAAAGGCCATAAATCAGTCTCATATGACAACCCCCACAGGGGTCAGTTGCCTGCGCCCCCTAGTCCCTTTGTTTTCGTTTCGCAAGCGCGTAAACAGGCCCGTCACGAAAACTTTACCTAGGGTAAACTTGCAAATCCTTGAGCTACAAAGGAAAAAAAGACCGGCGTTATGTGGGCCCCGAAAAACGTTTTTTCCTGACCGTGTCCGGCGTGAAACAGTTTTACGCGCAACACGACCTGTCCTGACGGATCAGGTTTCTTTGGGTCGGAAAATGACAAAGCTTAAGTGTGTGCCTTCATTCGGTGCGCTGTTTATTCGCAAATCCGCCCCCAGCAGGTGGGCGCGTTTTTGCATATGATTAAGACCGCGCCGGCCCTGCAGTTTTGCAGCCATGTCAAACCCCTTGCCATTGTCGCTCAGGTCAATTCTGATCTTTTCTCCTTCGGGCCATAGCGACAGAGTGACATGTGTGGCCTCGGCATATTTCAGGGTATTGGTCATACCCTCCTGAAGGATGCGGTAAATATGCAGGATTTCCTGAGGCCGAAACCCCTGCACGCTGCCCTCCAGATGGTTTTGCCATTCCAGAGCCACGCCCGCCGCCTTGAGACGCGGCTGCATGCGCTCACGGAATATCGCCAGCGCTATATCCAGTGAATCGCCGACACTATCCATGGAATCAATGACCAGACGCAGATCATCTATGGCGCCCTGCACCTGTTGGTGCACCTGTTCGCGGGGCAGATCATGGCTTTTGAGCTGCAACATAAGGCTGACCAGTTGGCCGCCTATGCCATCATGCATGTCGCGAATAAGTCTCTGCCTTTCTGTATTTATGGCATTGAGCTTTTCCTGCTCATGCAAATTTGCATAGGACTGGCGAATTTCCAGCTCTTTTTGCGCCACCTGAACAGCCAGATCGGCCCGCGCCGCTTCGGCTTGCTGATACAGGCGATAGCCCCGCGTCAGTAGCGTTCCGGCAATGGCAATAATCAGTACCATCGGCAGGTAATTGGCGGCATCAATAAACCGCCGCAAAAGACCAGAAACAATCCGCCTGCCCAGATTAAATGGCGCTTCGGCTGACCCGTCCATGTCTGTACAAAAAAGGCCGCGGCGAACAGACTGAGATAATGAACCATATAGATGGCGGTTAAAAAGGTCGTATAATCCAGACCATTGCCGGCCCAGACAAAGGTCAGCGCCCTCAGGCTCAAAGCTCCCATAAAAGCCGCTAAGCTGACAAATTGCGGGCTGTATCCCGATATAGGCAGGACGCATAAGGCCATGAGCGCAACAAGCGCACCCGTAATGGCCGTTATAATAGGCACATAATGACCCAGCAAAAGCATATGCTTTTCGTAGGCCCTGAAGGGTTTGAGCGGCCCAAAATAAGCCGTCTGGATATAGGGTGTGCAGCCGGTACGCGTCACCACCAGATCCATGCGATTATCACCGGCCTGCAGGGCGCTTCTGGGTATGCCCACCAGATAGGGTCTGCGTTCCTCACGGCTGGGTGTCTGAGAAAAGGTGCCGCGCGGGGTCGCGACCAGCCGTCCATTCAGATAGGTTTCAAAATTATCAGAAATCCACGGCATATAGAGGGCCTGATCGCCGCCTGCGGACGCCGTGACGTTAAATGTAAACTGATAGGCGGGACTTTTGTAGCCGTGATAACAGCTGTCAGGCAGAAAGGGAAAGCTCTGACGCGAAGCGGGATCCAAAGGGCTAAAATCCGGCGTAAGATCGCGCAAAGGCCGCACATAGACGGATTGAATTTCGTAAGATCGCACAAAGGCATGTTCGCGCGGCGTTTCGCCAATCCCGATCAAAGCCGTCCAAAAAAGCCCCTGAACCACCAGTATCGTCCCGATCAGGCGCCACAGGTTCTTTTTCCAAGCGGACCCGTCGCGGCTCATTGCCGGATCAGCCCACGGTGGACGGCCTCAAACACCGCTTCGCCACGCGACCGGACGGCCAGCTTTCGGTAGATGGCCTTTATGTGGTCGCCCACGGTAAAATGGGAAATTTCCAGCGCTAAGGCCACCTCCTTATTGCTCAAACCCTTGGCCAGCAATTTCAGGAGCTCAAGCTCACGCGGTGTCAGATTGGCATCCAGGGTTTCAGGTTCCGGCGTGGTTTGGGTGCGCAGATGGCGCAGCAGATAGGCGGCCACTGAGGCGCTGATCGGCGATCCGCCATCAAGCGTCTGACGAATATTGTTAAGCAAGTCATCCGCATCGCTATCTTTCAGCAAATAGCCATCCGCCCCCTGCGCCAAAGCGCTCATGACCGTGCTTTCGTCACCAAAGACCGTCAGTACCAGAATACGCGGCGGGTGAGGGCGGGTCAGGGCTTCACCGATCAGTTCCAGACCGCTGCCATCCTCAAGGCCCAGATCCAGCATTAAAAGATCAAGCGGCAGGTCAATCAGCCGGCGGGCTTCAGCCAGAGATTGCGCCGCGCCGGCCATGACAAGATCGGGTGCTTCGTCAAATATGCGCGCAAGATGGTGCCGGATGACCGGATCGTCCTCAACAATACCTATGCGGCGCGGCGGGGCTTCAGACATGAGAAAGCCCTTCAATGACAATGACGATCCGGTCTGTTTTTGCCCAAATCATAGCTTATGTGTCCGCAGGGTTCAGAGCGAAATCTCCGAACAGGGGCGCGGATGCACACAATGCCTGGATGTCATCCTGATTAGCAGAATAGCGAAAAATGGGAAAGCGATAGAAGCTGTACCGATCATCGTTCAGAGGCGCCAGATCAATCTGCGGTCTTTGAACAGGATTAAGCAGGCCTGCCAACGGATAATGGATGCGGCAGTCCGGTGCCGACAGCCAGCCCGCCAGCCAGGAAAAGGTGCTGATGGCCAGAACCTTGTGGCGGGCATGGCGCATCGTCTGGAAATCCTCAATCGGCGTGGCATGGCTTAAAAACCGCGCCTCAGGAAAGGCCGTGCGCAGGGCGTGGTCGTACCAGCTATCGGATAGTTGACCAGCAAAGACAGGTCTTAAGCCCGTTTGCATCAGTACATGCCTGTAAAAGCTTAGCGGCAGAGGGAAATAATCAGGATGAATATCCGAAAGGATATCGCCTGCCCGTATGTTGATGGCTATTTCATCCGCTCCGATAACCGAGCCTGTGACATTAGACTGAAACACAAACCGAAAGCGATCGAGGTTATGGGCAAAATAGGCGAGCCTCTGAGCGTAGGCCTGAATATCGACACCATCATTGCGGCCCGTCCTGAGCCGGTCAACCGTCGCAGGGAGATCCAGCCGATGACGCGGCGGTAATTCAAATGGGGCCTGCCATGCGGGCGTGTCAACAGACGAACACAAGCCCCATTCCGGCATGTGGTACCCGACAATCTGTGCCGCGGGCACCTGATCGGCCAGATGCTGCGCCAGCATATAACGAAACATCTGATTGCCCGTATTGCCGGGCTGCACGCGAATATAGACGGTCATGGCAATAGGGGGCCGATGCGTTCATGGATAAGCGCCACGGGATCAACGCCAAACTGTGGCCGTATCCGCGCTGCGACCTGTCGGGCCGCTTGATGAAATTCCACATCTTCATAGCGATTCTGAATGATCTTGCGCACGCTGTCCGATGAGCGATCCGAGATGGTTACCACATACGCGCAGCCCTGTTCTTCGCAGCGACGCGCGTGATAAAGCTGCTCAAGATGCTGCGGAATCGCCACCTGCGGCACACCGGCCGCCAGACCCAGTGACAGGATACCGTGCTGGCCGGAATGAATCATCAGGCGCGAGCGTTGCGCAATCAGATCAACGGGCACAGGGCGGTTTTCCAACTGAACGCCCGCCGCGACAAGCTGACCGGCCACCACCGGATCAAGGCCGGGACAAAATGCCCGCCTTGGCAAACCCAAAGTGCATATGGCCTCAAGCACGCCCGGATCCTTCAGTTCGCTGGTGGAAAAATAACAAAATACCTCATCCCCGTTCCCGCCTGACACCGCCCCTATATCGGCCACCGGTGGCAGCAAGGGCTGAGCGCGCATGCCCGCATAGGGATCGAGCATATCGAGTGTGCGCACCAGTTCGCCTTGGCGCCGGTAAATATCCGGCATACAGCCCAGTTCAGGCACGCCCAGCGGTTTCAGGGCAGCATTGATGCCTTGCGTCATCTCCGCTTCGTCATACAGACGCTCTGTGTATTCCGGCAGAAAAACATGAAAGGTGGTAAGCCCTTCGGCAACTATGCCATAACCCGTTCCCGTAATAATGGCGGGTATGCCAAGGCTTTGTGCCGCCAGCATGGCGCAGGGCGCATAGTCGGCAATCACCAGATCGCTGCGGCGAGCCATCAGGGTCTCTTTCCACCAACCCACCTGACGGGCCAGAAAGGCCGCATCACGGAATCCACTGTCGCCTAAGAACTCTCCCCATGTCGCTGTCCGTACAGGTCCTTCGCGTCGTGCCCGGTCATATCTGAGCCGTGCCGCCGGAAAAACCAGCTCGCACAGGGGCGCAAGTTCGCCAGCATGATCCATCCGGCACAGGGCGGCATCATAAGTAAAGCCGTCCCCAAGCGCGGCCGCCACGGTTTTCAGCGTGACAACGTGCCCCCGTCCGGCACCCGATTCCCAGGCCAGCAGAATGCGTGGCTTCATGTGTCAGGACTCCGGCATAGGGGGCAATCAGGTATATTCAGGTCAGGTAGCGTAACAGGCGCCGCACACGCAATCATCGTCATCTTCCGGCGGTGGCGGGGGAGGTGGCACCGGCAGGGCCACTTCGCTGCGGCGACGCGACTGTTCGACACCATACATGTCGTCTTTTAAGTGGTTGGTATAGACTTCCTGATTGCGCCTGTCCTGAAGGGAGGCGCCCTCACCCCCAAAGCGTACGCGCAGGCCAAGCCATGCACCACGGGAGGCTTTGTCGCCAAAACGTCCCTCAGCAAACAGCGAAACCGTAGCGGACTGAAGGCTATAGGCGCGTTCCACCCCAACCGTACCCGAATGATGCTTATCGGCATAGCGATGACCGAGGGTAAGCGCCCAGTCCGGACGGGGATAATAGGTGAAGTTGGTCAGGGTAAAAACGCCATCCTTGGCACCATAGGTATCGACCACTGTATAACCGGGTATGGTGCCGACTGTGACGTTAGCGTTGTTGACCTTTTGATTGCCAATAATGACATTTAAATCCGTCTTATCCCCCTGATAGACAAATTCAACGCCTAAACGTTCGCTGTTCAGCTTAACCGGCGATTTGAAACGCGTGTTGGATCCATAAATACCCAGAACTGTATGGGCCGAGGTTTTGAAGCCCAGATGGGCTGCACCGCCAAGCACATTGTCACCGGCATGATCCGCCGCCAAAAAATCGACCTGCCCCCTGAAGGCCTCACCATAGGCAAAGCTCAGAGAAGGCAGCAGGCCTTTGGAATCCTTGTTTTTCCTTTTGCCAATGGGGCGTGAATCGCTAGTCGTGCCGACAAAGCCTTCGACGCGAAACTGTGCGCTCGCGCCTGATGTGTCCGTCGTGGACTGGGCCACCGCCAGATGGGGCAACAGGCCACCGGCGGTCGCCGCCGCCACGATAAAGGCGAGTTTTGTACCTGAAACTTTACCGGAAAAATGAGAAGACATGGGGCGCTTTCCTGCAAATGCGGATGTAAGACGCCTTGATTAGGCTGAGCGGGCCTGCCCTCGCCATCCCGCAAATAAGGGGGTGCCGGATAAACATAAAAAAGCTTTCCAACTGAAAGGCTGGAAAGCTTAAAAGTGCGGCTAAAAAATATCGCTTACATAGCCGGATCGGTCATGATCAGCGTGGCACCGGGCACCCTGTCTGCCACCTTAGCGAATTCGCGGATCATAGCCTCATTGAAAGCCGGAATGTCGTCCGGCTTACGGCTGGTGACCAGTTTGTCATCGACCACACAGGCCTCATCGACCCAATGCGCGCCGGCATTGCTGAGATCCGCCTTAAGCGATGGCCAAGAGGTGAGCTTCTTCCCCTTGGCAAGACCGGCATTGATCAAAGTCCACGGACCATGACAAATGGCGGCAATCGGCTTGCCTGCGTCGCCAATGGCCTTGACGAAGGCAACCGCCTGCGGGTTCATGCGCAACTTGTCGGGGTTCAACACACCGCCGGGCAATAAAAGCGCGTCAAATCTGATGGCCTGCGCCTCGGCTATCGGCAGATCAACCGGAAAACTATCGCCCCAGTTGGCCCCGCTCCAGGCACGCACTTCGCCCGACTTCAAAGACACGAGCGTCGTCTGCGCGCCCGCTTGATCCAGCGCCATACGGGGTTTAACCATTTCGGATTGTTCAAAGC
>JBAWDM010000312.1:0-1781 GCA_049590735.1 Asticcacaulis sp.
CAGATGATCGGAGCACCAACGGATGTTGGAGCGCAGGGCGATGACGACGCCTTCGTGAGCCCGGGTGGGGCGCAAGGCGGTATGCTTTTGAAGGGTGAGACTGTTTTGCTGCATGACCCTGAGCACACGCTTGGCGTTGAGCATTGGCCTGCCATCACCGCGCCGCTTCCGGTTCAGCAGCGCCGTTACCCGGCGATAGCCATAGGTGGGACGCTGGTCGATGATTGGGCGCATCTCGGCAAGCAGAGCAAGGTCTTCAGGCTTGCGGTAAGCGGGCAGGGCGGCTGGGATCACCCTGCAATGCTCCCCGCACACCATGCGTAAGGCAGCTTGCCGACGCCTTGCTGAAGCTGGTTGTACGCCCTGGGAAATCATGTCCATCACTGGCCATCGTGACCTGGACGAAGTAGAGCGCTACTGCCGGGATGCCAACAAAACGCTGTTGTCAAACAGCGCTATTGCCAAGCTTCACAGGGCATCATGAGAACCGACCGGCAACATAAATCTGCTAACCGAGTTCTGGGGTTAGCAGATCACGCTTGTAAGCTACTGATATCGCTTGTTGTAGTTGAGTTCCTGGTACGCCCACGGGGAATCGAACCCCGCTCTGCACCGTGAGAGGGTGCCGTCCTGACCGATAGACGATGGGCGCGGACCTAGGAGACAACACGCTAACTTCTTGCATTCCCTGAAGGAAGGAATGGTACGCCCTAGGGGAATCGAACCCCTCTCTGCACCGTGAAAGGGTGCCGTCCTAACCGATAGACGAAGGGCGCCTAAGCGCTGGTGGTCGTATAGTTTGCCGTTTTCGGATGCGCAACCCCATTTGCGCGCTATCGCGATTTTTTTAACAGCCTGAGAATGTGACAGGCCGGTTATAGCCCCGCGGACGATCGCGAACGTCCACATGGATGAAGGGGCGACCTGGATAGCAGCCAAGTCCGCCAACGCCTTCGGTACGCATTGCAAAAATGATGAGGTCGCGCTTGTCGACGCCGGGAATGTAGAAATCCGCAGCCATGCACTTTTTGTGGTACGAATTATCCGCGCCGCCCGCTGCCGAATTGTGCTGATTGTCACGATAGCCGGAGTGCATGATGACCTTGCGCCCGAACTTGCCCTCGAACTCCCACAGCAAGAAACGTAGCTTTGGGGTGATGCACAGTGCATTGACGTCCCGGCTGGCGACAATGGTGCCCCAGTCGTTGCGTTTGCCCGAATAGGCCGAGCCGCTGGAACTGGCAAACATGGCCATCGGCATGCAGGCCGCGAGAGTCAGCGCGCAAAAGGCAATGGCAGCGATGGAGCGAAGTGTAATGGGCATCGCGACTTCCGATTAGCCATTGTTGCTTTTGGGCAACATGTCGAGGCTGTGTTGGGATAGTCGCTAAAATACGATGGGTTTCGCTAACCGCGCCCTAAGGCTGACGGTTAGCGAAAGGTTAGCGCCAGGCGCCGTCAACGTTAACAGTCGGCTACCATTTTCCGGTGTTCGGCATCGACAGCCAAGGCTCCTGCGGGGGCAGGGTGCCCTCTTGGATGAGCTCGATCGAGATACCATCGGGCGAGCGAACGAACGCCATATGCCCGTCGCGCGGCGGCCGGTTGATGACCACGCCCATGTCGCTAAGGTGCTGGCAAAGCGCATAAATATCTTTCACGCGATAAGCCAGATGCCCAAAATTGCGGCCGCCGCCATAGGGTTCCGGATCCCAATTATACGTCAGTTCCACCTCGCCGCCCCCATCGCCCGGCGCACTCAAAAAGATCAGCGTATAGCG
>JBAWDM010000313.1:0-6160 GCA_049590735.1 Asticcacaulis sp.
TCCGGAAAATATTTCCACGACATAACTTTTCCTTTTCTTAAAATTCTGCATCATTGTTTTTTACAATTCACGATATCTGATTTCATCCGCTAAGATTCCCGTCCCGCCTCTCGAACGCGCCGCGCCAGTGGGGACAACAGATACTCAATAATGCGCCTATGGCCCGTCTTAATCATGTAAGCAAAATTTCGATTCACTTGCGATGAAAATACCCTTAAAGCTCAGCCATAGCTTTGAGGGTATTTTCATGCACTATCTGATCGCGGCCATACTGGGGTTGATCGAAGGCCTGACCGAATTTATTCCGGTGTCATCGACCGCCCACCTGCTGATTGCCGCCAAGCTGGCGCAATTTCAGTCGCCCGACGATACCTTCGAAGTGCTGATCCAATTGGGCGCTATTCTGGCCGTCGTGGTCTTTTACTTCGCCAAACTTTGGAAGTCCGTCATTACCCTGCCCACAAGCGAAGAGTCCCGCCGCTTTGCCCTAAGCGTGCTGATCGCTTTCCTGCCGGCCGTGGTTCTGGGTGTCGGCCTGCATGGGGTAATTAAAGCCATGTTTGAGCGTATCGACATCATCTGTTACGCCCTGATTATTGGCGGTATCTTGCTGTGGGTCGTTGATAAATATGCGCCAAAGCCTGTCCATATTGACGCGCAAAAGATCGACCTGAAAACTTCACTCGCTATTGGCTTTTTCCAGTGTCTGGCCATGATCCCCGGCATGTCGCGCTCGGGATCAACCCTTATTGGTGCCATGTTGTTCAAGGTGGAAAAACGCGCCGCCGCCGAATTTTCGTTCTTTCTGGCCATTCCCACCATGTTGGGCGCCTTTGTTTTTGACTTTTTGAAATCTTATAAATCGCTGGTCGCCGATGATTACGGCGTCATCGCCATAGGGTTTGTTGTGGCCTTTATCTCGGCCCTGCTGGTCATCAAGCCCCTGCTCAACTTCGTCAGCAAACGCGGCTATGGTATATTTGCTGTCTGGCGCGTTGTGGTGGGCAGCGCGGGACTTATACTGTTGCATTTTACCACCCTGCTGGGCTAACCCTATAGTCACTGGGGGCTAACTGTAGATTTGCATCAGGAGGCCAAAATGAAACTGTCTGTTAAATTTGCTATCCCTGCCCTTATAGGCCTGACCCTCTTAAGTCTGGCTGCCTGCGATAAAACCGAGAAGACAAGCCCGCCTGTCAGCCTGCCGGAAGCACCTAAAAAAAGCGACATCTCGCCCACTCAGGCAACCGTAGCCAGCGCGTCCGCCTTAAGTATCAAAGCCGGACAGCCCGCTGCCTGCGCGGCCGAGATAGGGGCTGCCGCCGCCGAACGTCGCGTCAAACTCTGCCTTTCCGTATCACCGGCCACGCATCCACCGTGTAATGTCGCCAATAGCTGCGCCATGATCGATAACGAAATCGCCCGTAGCTGCGCCCTATTTGACGGTAAAGACGCCCCCATGCCAGGTTGCCAGCCTGCTCCTAAAAGCCAGGAGGCGGCCATTGCCGTCATCACCCGCTATTATGATGCGCTGAATGCCCGTGATTATGCCACCGCATTTCAGCAATGGGGCGACAACGGTCCGCCCAATCAGACCCTGAGCACATTTACCTCAGGCTTTGCCCATACGGTGTCGACAGAGGTCACGATTGGCAAACCTGACCCTGCCGAAGGGGCGGCAGGCTCCATCTATCAGACCATTCCCGTGACCGTAGAGGCCCGTCTCGATGACGGCACCCGCCAGCGATTTACCGGCGACTATATCGTCAGGCGCGTCAATGGTGTGGATGGCGCCAGCCCGTCTCAACTTCGTTGGCATATCGGCTCTGCGCATTTGGCAGCGGCCGCCACAGATTAGTCGGTACTGACTTCGATATCTGACTTGCCAGTTGACGATTTTTTGCGCACAGTTTGCGGTAGTGACGCGTATCGGGGATAATGTACGCCAGAGGGGCAGTCATGGACAACAGCATAGTCGCCGAAGCCTCGTCCGTTGGGACATCTGATCAACTGATTGTCACGCTTTATGATGAGTTGCGGCGCATTGCACGCGGAGAACATTACCGTGCCGGCGGGGCGCAAACCCTGCAAACTACCGCCCTCATCAGCGAAGCCTATATCCGGCTGCAAAAGCATGAGGGCTGGGAAAGCAAATCACATTTTCTGGGCTGCGCGGCAACGGCGATCCGCCATATCCTGATTGACGCGGCACGGGCGCGTCTGGCTTCAAAGCGCAATGCGCCGACCTATCGATTGACTCAGGCGCTCAATTCATTGGCCACGCCGCCGCAAGATGCCGACATTATTCGCTTAGGCGATGCCCTGAGGGCCCTGAACCAGTTCGATGCCAATCTGGCCAAGGTCGTCGATTGCCGTTTTTTTGCTGGCATGACCGAGCAGGAAACCGCCGAAATCATGAAAGTCAGCGACCGGACGATCCGGCGCTGGTGGCTGCTGGCGCGCGCCTGGATCTATAACGAGATGCAACAGGTTTAAAGGCCGCCGGATATGCGGGCGCGCAAATGGTCCAAAGGTTTCAGATAAGACTCGCCTGCCGGGCCCATGTTTTTAAAAGTGGCTTCGGCATCGTTCAAAAGGGTTTTGGCCTTGTCCGGCTGGCCCTGCTTCCAGGCCACTATCGCCTGATCACGATAAAGCAGGCCCAGCAGCAGACCCGCAGGTCTGACCGTAATCACGGAGGTGATCTCAGAGAGTATTTTTTCGGCGCCCGCCACGTCACCCGTTTCCGCGCGGGCTTCGGCCAGACCCAGCCCCATAACCAGGGTCGGGGTCGCCGTGGCCCCCAGATATTGCACAGCCATAGGGCGCGCCTTGCCCAAAATCACTCTGGCCTCCTCAAACTGTCCCTGCGCCAGCTTGGCACGCGACAATTGTAACAGATCAACAGACAAACCCGCCGACTCGCCAAATAGCGCCCTGCGTTTCGCAGCCACTTCGGTGAAAACAGCCTCGGCCGCCCTGGGTTGCTCCAGCTTAAGCAGGCGCATGCCTTTTAACTGGGTAATACCCAGTCCGGCCATGCTGTTTTCCTGATGCGTGCGCTTAAGAGCTTCATCGGCACGGGCGAAAATGGCCGGCATGGCCTCAAGCTGATTGGCTTCGACCATATAAACCAGCAGATTATTATAAAAGGTCAGCAGGTCGCGGTGATTGGCGGCATAGACATATTCGGCATCCGGCAGGCTTTTGGTCAAAAGCGCAATGGCGCCCGGCACATCCCCTGAGCGCCGCGCCAATTGCGCCCGCCCCGAATTCAGTTCCACCATCTCGTAGCGATACCGCGCCGGATCCTTGGCAAATACAGATTCAGCCGCATCCAGCAACGGCTTCATCTCGTCGGTCTTGCCAAGGCCTGCCGAGGTCGAGGCTAACCGCAGCTTGATTTCAGCCGTAGCCACCGGATTGCCCCGGCCAATCCCCTTGGCCAGAGCCTCACGCAGCAAGGTATCGGCAGCCCTATTGTCTTCCATATTCACATACAGATCTGACAGGGTCGTAATCAGGGTAGCGGATTTGGCACTGGTATCCACCGATGCCACCAATTGTCTGGCCGTGGTGTCGAGCATTTGACGGACAGTGGCATCTTCGCCGGCATCACCTGAGGCCGTCTCACGGAACATGACCGTCAGCATGCGGTTGATGGATTCGGACCGCTGCGCCTCCGCCAGTGCAATATCGCGTTCAACTGCGGTCTGATGCGCCTGCCAGGCGATGCCACCCGCGCCAATCAGTATGGCCGCCAATAAGGCCGAGCCAGCTGCCACAGGCCAGCGATAGCGACGTATAAATCGGCCCGTCAGATAAGCGGTGGATCCCCCCCGCGCCTTGACGGGCTTATGTTCCAGATGATGACGCACATCCTCGGACAGATCGGCCACGCTGCGGTAGCGTTCGGACGGTTGGCGCCGCATAGCCTTCAGAACGATCGCATCTATATCGCCTGACAGTTTACGTGCCTGAACCGGCGGATCGGTCTCTACCACCGAGCGGCTGGGCAAGGGGGGATCATCCTGCAGGATCCGGCGCATAATGGACGGCACAGACTGACCCTCACGCTGCCACGGCCCGGCACCTGTCATCAGCTCAAACAGGATCACGCCCAGGGCAAAAATGTCCGTTGCCACAGAGGTCGCTGCCCCTTCTAACTGTTCCGGTGCGGCATAGTCGGGCGTCAGCAGGGCCTGGGTCATAGCCGGTGAATCCGTCAGGTCATCGGTCAGGGTCGCAATACCGAAATCCAGCAAACGCACCTGATTTTCACCATCAATCAAAATATTGCCCGGCTTCAAATCCCGATGGATCACCAGATGGGCATGGGCATAGCTGACGGCATCGCAGATAGCGCGAAACAAGACAAGGCGCGCCTCAGGCGTGGCCCGGCTATCGCGACAAAATTGATCAATGGGCACGCCATCGACATATTCCATCGCCATATAGGGGCGGCCATCCGGCGCAATGCCTCCGTCAATCAAACGGGCAATGTTCCGATGCTCGAGGCGCGCCAGAAGCCTGCGTTCATGCTCGAACATAGCGCCACGATTAACGGCATCAAAACGCAGCATTTTCAATGCCACACGCTGCTCAAAGCTGTTATCGCTGCGATACGCCAGATAGACTTCGCCCATCCCGCCGCGACCGATCAGCCTGTCTATGGTAAACTTGCCGACCACACTTCCGGGCGTCAAAGAAGGCGAAGCTGGCGAAGCGGTCTCACCCGCCAGTTCCAGCGCACCGTCATCCAGTATGCCCCGTAAAGCCGCCGCCTTAAGCAGCCCCTCTATCTGCATCACAACGGGCTGCGGAAGATCCAGTCGTTTGATGTGACGCTCCCGCTCTAAGGGAGACAGATCGACCAGACGATCAAAATGTTCACGCACGGCCGCCCATTGTTCCGGCGTAAGCGTTGAAACAGTTGTCATGCGCACTCCCCCCGCTCAAGGCCCCAGTATGACCTGCACAGGTGGCCATAAGATTGCGATCATTTCAACCCTTATATCTGGCCGAAGCGCCTCAGGCCCCCAGCTTATGCGCCAGTTGCGTGGCCTGATCTTTGGCTTCGGTGCCACCGGGTATGGTGATAATGGCAAATTTATCTTCGCCAATAAACACATTGAGCGACCGCGACATGCCGGCCCAGAAAGCCGCCTTACCCAGACCGTCAATCACCTCAACCTTACCGCCAAAGGCTTTCAGGGTTTGCTCCATACTGTTGCGTGTCAGGTTGATCGATTCCTCCGTATTGTCGTCGATCGGCGACCAGCGCAGCATAACCGAAGCCTCATCCCCGTTACTTAAGGTGTATTTGCATTCTGATGTGGCCGCCGATGTGCCGTCACTTTCGCTGACCATGCCCAGATGAGTCTCGCTGACGGCTTGCCCGACTATGGCGGCCATCGCCGCCTTATCCACCACCGCACAGGCATCTGTGGCCATGAAATCTACCGGTGGACTTTTGCCGCCCGCGGCCGTCGCCACATTGCCGCCCGGTGCCTGACTGTTGGCGGGCGCGTCACCGGATGTTTTATTGCAGCCCGTTATCAGCAAAGCGGTCGACAAAAGCGCAAGACAAGCGACTCGAATAGACATGGTTTATCCCCTTGAAATTAAAGTAGTTATTACCCGCAATTGGCGGGCCGGTTATTGATCCGTTTGGCGCTGTAGTAGCTGGCCGGACTATTCTGAGCATAGCTTTCGTTGTTTCGGGCAATGCCAATCAGATTACGGCCATCGCCTGATAGCGAAAACAGCCCGGTCATAGCGACGTCATCACCCGACGTATCCGCCTCGACCATATCCAGCTTCATCACGCGCCCCACAATGACTCCGTTTATCGTCCCGCCCTGGTAGGCATAACAGCCGGTCACCTGATCCCCGTCTTGCGTAAGCTGCACCTTGCCCCAGCCACTGGCGCCATCATAGGTGCCGGTCACATCGGGCAGATATGCCGCCTGGGTTACGGGACGACCATAGGCATGAACGCCGGAAAGGGCCACATAGTCATTACCATAATTGCTCAGAATAGTCAGCCGGATCCATCTCCCGGTCGGACGCTCTTCGGGCTTGAAGGCAAAGGTCTGAGCGCCCCTGTTGATCCGAAGATTACCGGAAAGAACGGAGCGGTACCCATCACCGGACGAAC
>JBAWDM010000314.1:0-3684 GCA_049590735.1 Asticcacaulis sp.
CTTAACGCCTGTGTCGCGCAGGGCCGCAATCAGATTTTCAGGAATGCCGCAAAGGCCAAAACCGCCGGACATGACGGTCATGCCGTCAAAGGTGAGGCCTTGCAGGGCTGTTTTAGCGTCGGAAAAAACTTTGGGTGTGGCCGGATTCATGGGCGTCCTCTTGGGTCGGAGGGAAGATATAGCTCGTCATACACCTATTGTGTGCAGCGCAAAAGGTTTTAGCCACCCCTTATTTTTGTAAAAAAGGTTTGAGAGGCGTTTCCGGATTGGCAATGGAAGCGTCAAGTACAACGCCTTTGGCGATCAGCAGCTTAGCGGCCATGAAATCGGTCGGCCGATTGACGCATTCGGCGGTTTTCAAGCGGTTCTCATTATCCAGATGAAAGACGCTGAACGCGCCTTCTGCCGGATCACCGCGTACGATGGCGCGACAATCGGTGCGCAAAAGTCCGGCAATCTGTAGCTTGAATTCATACTGATCCGACCAGAACCACGGCGTCTCAATGACCGGCGGTTTATGCCCCGTAATGGCGGCGGCGGCCTGCTTGGCCTGCTCCAGCGCATTGGGCACGCTTTCCAGCCGGAAACGGCCGTCATAAAAGGGCAGGGTTCGCGCCGTCACATCGCCAATGGCAAAAATATGCGCGGCACTTGTGCGGGCCTGATCATCGACCACAATGCCATTGGCGCAGTTCAGTCCTGCGGAACTGGCCAGATCATCATGGGCCAGGGCACCAATGCCGACCAGCAGCAGATCAAACTCATGCGTGCGACCATCCGCCAGATGAACAATCTTGGTGTCATTGGCGCCCAAGGATAGGTCTGTGATTTGTGCGTCAAGGATCAGGCTGGCCCCGCGACCTGTGTGCATATCGGTGAAAAAGTCAGACAGAACCTGCGAGGCCACACGCGCCAGAATGCGGCTTTCGCGCTCAAACAAAGTGACATGGCACCCCAGATGACGTGCCGAGGCGGCGACCTCTAAGCCCACATATCCCGCGCCGATCAGGCCGATGCGCTGTTCGGATCGCAAGGCATTTTTCAGGCCCTCGGCCTCATCTAGGGTCCGCAAGGTATGATGCGGGACACGATCAGCCCCCTTGACGGCAAAGGGGCGCGATTTAGAGCCTGTGGCAAGGATCAGATGATCATAGGCCATCTGATCACCCGTGCTCAGGCTGAGCGTTTGGCTGGCGGGCGCGATGGCCGTGACGATGGTATCGGTACGCACGTCAATGGCCTGATCGGCATAAAATGTGTCGCCGCGCAAATAAAGATCATCCAGCGCCGCTTCGCCCTTTAGCCAGGCCTTAGATAAAGGGGGGCGTTGGTAAGGCAGGTAGGGTTCCGCGCCAATCAGCGTAATGCCCCCCCCATAGCCATATTGACGCAGATAACCGGCCGCGGCGCCGCCTGCGTGTCCGGCACCGATGATGACGACGCCGTTGGACATTCAGACGCCTTCGGGGACAGGAAAACGATTTTGCAGGCAGAAGGCCTTGATGGTGTTATTGAGCAGACAGGCAATGGTCATGGGACCCACGCCTTTTGGCACCGGTGTGATCGCTAAAGCGCGCTGTTTTGCGGTGTCGAAATCGACATCACCCACCAGCTTGTTTTTCGGGCCTTCGGGCGTGTCGATTTGAATGCGGTTGATGCCGACATCTATCACATAGGCGCCGTCCTTCACCCAGTCACCCGGAATAAAGTTGGGCCGCCCCACAGCCGCCACCAGTATATCGGCGGTGAGGCAAAGCTCTTTCAGGTTTCGGGTGCGTGAATGGGCAATAGTGACCGTGCAATCCTGCGCCAGAAGCAACTGCGCCATAGGTTTGCCGACAATATTGGAGCGTCCGACAATGACCGCATTCATACCTGCCAACATATCACCATAGGTTGCCGCGGCATCTTTCAGCAGCATCAAACTGCCCAGAGGCGTACACGGGACAATGCCATCAAGGCCGACCGCCAGCTTACCGGCATTGGAGATATGAAAGCCATCGACATCCTTATCCGGATTGATGGCGTCGATGACCTTAAGTGATGACATATGTTTCGGAAGGGGCAGTTGCACCAATATGCCATTGACGACCTTATCCTGGTTCAACTCATCAATCAGTTGCAAAAGCGCGTCTTCGGAGGTTGTGTCGGGCAGGCGGATGGTGCGCGATTCCATGCCTATGGCCTGAGTCATCTCGCCCTTACTTTTGACATAGACCTGACTGGCCGGATCCTCGCCGACAATGACCACAACCAGACAAGGGGTCAGACCGTGGGCCGCCTTAAGGTCGCTGACATGCTGCGCCAGACGTTCACGCAAGGTCTTAGCATAGCCCGCGCCATCAATAATATGGCCGCGATTGGCGGAGGCGGTGTCGGGTAAGGATGTGGTCATACGGGCCTCGAAAAATGTCTGGCTGGCCCCGCATCACCAAATAAATTTACAACGCCGAGAGCAGAGATTCCACAAGCGGACGCAGGGCGTGGCGTAAGGGGGCGGCTGTCTGTGCGTCATACAGGTGCGACGTGCGGGTGTCTAGGTAGGCGTCCTGAACAATTTCGATTTGCAAGGCCTGAATGGCCGGTGACAGATTGCCATAATAACGCGTTGTATAGCCACCTTTGAAGCGCCCGTCACAAACATGGCTATAGCTGGTGGACTGGCACCAGTCCGTGAGTGCTTGCATGACAGGCGGACGCAGGGTGCGGCCGGAATCCGTGCCGAAGCTCAGGTCGGGCAGGCTGCCTTGAAACAGGTTGGGGATGTGCGGGCGAATGGAATGAGCATCAATCAATAATGCCTTGCCGTGACGGGCCACACAGGCTTCAAGCGCGGCCATTAGCTTATCATGATAAGGTTGCCAGTACAGGTGACGACGCCGGAGCGTTTCGTCCTCGTCAGGTTCAAGACCCGTCAAATAGATAGGATTGCGGTCAAAATCCGTAGTTGGGCACATGCCGGTTTCAAAGAGGCCCGGATACAGGCTTTCGCCGCCAGGATCGCGGTTGAGGTCGACCACATAGCGAGAGTGGGTGGCGAAAAGGGTTGTGGCCCCCAGTTCATCGGCAAAATCATACAGGCGATGGACATGGAAATCCGTCTCATTAACCGCCAGACCGGTGGCATTCAGTCTGGCAGCAATATCAGGCGGCAAAAAGGTGCCGACATGGGGTGCCGCAATGACAAGCGGAGAGGCCCCTTGCTGAAATTCAAAGACAATATCTTCCGTGGGCTGATGATGTTCCGGCATGATACTATTTGAGACTGCCCCTGTGCATAGTGTCAAGACATGCCTTTATGAACTCTGCGTGTGATTGGCTTAGTGATTGGGCTTGCCAATTGTCGCGTCATACCTAGATAGTGCGCTCAGACTTCCAAAGGGCGCGCACATGGACATTCATATCTTACTCAACGTGTTTGTGTTTCTGATGGCAGGCTGTCTGGTCGTGCCATTGGCGCAGCGTTTCAAGCTTGGCTCTGTGCTCGGGTATCTGATCGCCGGCATTATTATCGGGCCGTTTGTGCTGGGCCTGATTGGGGATGCCGAAAAGGTCATGCACTTTGCCGAATTTGGGGTGGTCATGATGATGTTCCTGATCGGCATGGAACTGGAGCCCGCTATTTTATGGCGGCTGCGCAAGCTGATTGTGGGCCGTGGGGGATTGCAGGTAACGGTGTCCGCA
>JBAWDM010000315.1:0-2241 GCA_049590735.1 Asticcacaulis sp.
CTATAAGACATCGCGCATTCACCTGCGCATATTTGCCGGTGTTCAGATCAGCGGCTCGCCCGATGTTAGCCTGTCCTCTAACGGCACCCTCGCCGGCACTCCGGAATACAAGGCCAATCTTAAGGAAGAAGAACAAAGCCTCAAGGACGATGTCGAGGATTTCAAGGCCTGGCCGGTGGCTCAGATCGGGCTGGTCTACAGCTTCTAGAGGGCTTATGAGCATAGAAAAGAACGGTAAATTAAACCGGTAATTTGACAGAATGGGTGTGTTTTCGGCAAACTGGCCGGAAACGGATAAGAGGAGGGTAAGGGGCCGCCTTGGGTTGGGCTGTAGATGAGAAGGCGTTGGCCCGAACGGCCGATGCCTTTCATGCCGCCGCATTGGGTGGCACAAGCTGGGATACGGCGCTAAATGGTTTTGCCGAAGCGGCGGGCTCCCGATCTGGACAACTGATTGGCCTCGGAGACCGGGCCGTGATGTTCAACCATGTCACCAATTGCGAGCCCGGACATGTCGAGGAGTTCGCCCAGGTGGGTGGCGGCGATCCGAGAGTTAATTCGCGTGTGCGGATTGGTATTGCCGCGCCCGAATTAAGCGCCTGTGACGAACGGCAGTTTTCGACGGCTGAAGATGCGCTGCGCTTTCCGGACTATGGTGCTTATCTCGAACGCCACGACATGCCGTTCATTTGCCTGACTCCTCTGGTCAAGCTGGATGATCTGCTTGTTGGTACGGCGGTGATCCGCCGCGCCAAGGAAGGCCCAATCACAACGCCTCAGCTTGACGTTTTCAATGCTCTGACACCACATCTGCGCGCTGCTGTCCGCACCCAGATGGCGCTGGAAGGGCAGGGAATTGCCCTTCTGGCCAATGCCATGGACGCCATTGAGGCCTGTGTCTATGTGTGCGACCGCAAGGGACGGGTGCGCGCCATGTCACATCGGGCGGAAGCCCTTGTTCTGGAAGGGCGATGGCTACAGATATGCCGGGGACGTCTATCGGGCCATCATTTGCGCGAAACGATTCGGCTGCATAACGCCATAAGCCTGGCAGTTCAGGCGCGGAATCTTGAGTGTCAGCCGCCACGCCAAGCCTTCGTCATGCGCGATATGCAGGGGTTTTGTCTGCCACTGGAGGTAACGCCCTTGCCAGAGCAGCACGCCTTCGCCTTTTCGGCATCGGCCCTTCTGATCGCCTATCCGCAGCGCGACAAAATTTTGCATGCCATAGAAATGTCGCGGCTTCTGTTCGATCTGACACCGGCGGAAGCTTCGGTTGCGGGCATGCTGGCCGGAGGCATGGGGCCGCAGGCCATTGCGGGCCGCGCAGGCACATCCGTGGCAACTGTGCGGGTTCACCTGCGTCGGATTTACGACAAGACCGGATGCCGTAGTCAGGTCGAACTGGTCGCTGCCCTCATGTCAAGACTTTAGCGCTACAGGCCGCTTCAAGGCTTGTAGAAAACAAACCCGGCGCCACAGGCAATCAGGGTGAAGCCCACGGCCGTCTGCCATTTCAACGGTTCACCGAGATAAAGCGCTGAGAAGATCACAAAAACGATCAGAGTAATGACCTCCTGTATCGTTTTCAATTGTGCGGCGGAAAATGTGCCATAGCCGATGCGATTGGCCGGCACCTGAAAGCAATATTCAAAGAAGGCGATCCCTCAACTGACCAGAATCACCACCCACAGCTTTTCCATCTTGAACTTGAGGTGGCCATACCACGCCAGTGTCATAAACAGGTTGGAGCATACCAGCAAGCCGATGGTGGCGAAGGCGGGAGAGACTTTGAACACGCTGAACTCCGCGAAAAGGGACGCATCCTGTTTCCGGTCAGTCGTGCAAAAGGTCAATGTTTTTTCATGCAGCGGCCCCGTTTGACGGACTAAGTTTTTTACCGTGTCGTCACTTGGCCATTGCCAGAAAGAGAAGTTCACGATAAAAGCGAACATATGAAGAACGCTGTGCGCATATTGGGGCTTGATCCCGGACTTAGGCGGCTGGGCTGGGGGCTGATCGACGTGGAGGGGGCGCGCCTGTCGTGGGTGGCGCATGGCGTCATTGAGCCGACCACGGATGCAGATCTGTCTGTGCGCCTGCTGGAGCTTTATGAGCGCCTGAGTGATGTCATTGCCGAATGGTCGCCGGATGAGACCGCGATTGAAGAAGTCTTCGTCAATATGAATCCGGCCTCGACACTGAAACTGGGTCATGCGCGGGCCGCGGCCATGCTGGCAC
>JBAWDM010000316.1:0-15325 GCA_049590735.1 Asticcacaulis sp.
ATCGCGGGTTGCGCGACTATGCCAAAGCCTGTGCCGGTGCCGCCCTTGGACACCCAGCCGATCGACGCCCCGCCGCCACCGCCGCCTTTGGATACGCAACCCATTGATGCACCCCCACCGCCCCCACCGGCGGGGTAATTATCCAAACCGTCCGATAACCGAGAATCTTGGCCCGCCGGCATAGGGGGCCACAGAGGCGACGGATCGCGGTTGATCACCGGCAAACAGGCTTAGGTCATTCAAACGGGGCATAATACCGCCTTCGATATCACCCGATGGCGAATGAAACAGCATCTGGCCGCCCCAGTCTGAGCGCCAGTTCTGCGTGAAATTCCATTCAAAACACAGCCGCGCCGAATAGTCGGTGTGTTGGGTGAAAAAGTCGCCATTGCGATAACAGACCGCATTCAGACTCATCAGTTCAAGACCCGACAAACCCGTCAACTGCCCGCAAAAGGCGGCAAAATCCTCCGACTTGATCAGGTCGCTCAAGGGCGATAGGGCCAGCGTGTCAGTTTCCATCAAATCAAGCCCCAGCCGCAAGTATGACAGACCGCTTTGCGCCCGCTCGGCTGCGTCCTGCAGTTTGGTCTGGATAATGTCCGGGGCTAATGTGCTCAATTCCGCCGCCGACAGGATTTCCGGCTTACCGGCCTTGCTGACCAGTTGCAACTCCCACGGCGTTTGCTGCTCCAGCGCCAGATGAACGCTAAGCGCATCCTCAGGCGACAGGGCGCCCTCGAGGCGTATGCGGCCCTTACCCAGAAAGCGGCTTTCGTAACCTTTGAAGTCGAACTGATCGTTAAGCAGGGTAAGCATGGGAGTCTCTCAAAAAGTGGCCCGCTGCGTCAGCAACACCAGCCCTGCGGGCTTAGTGCCGACACCTCCCCATAAATGGGGAGGAGGGGGCTTACAATTCTCCTCCCCATTTATGGGGAGGTGGCGAGCTTGTCTCGCCGGTGGGGTCACCTACCCAAACACGCGGGCAAAAATCGTATCGACATGCTTGGTATGGTAATCGAGATTGAAAAACGGCTCTAACTGTTCGCGGGTGAAGAACTTGCTGACATCTTCGTCGGCGGCCAGGAAATCGAGGAAGTTCCCTTCGCCGCGCCACACCTTCATGGCATTGCGCTGCACGGCGGCGTAAGAGTCTTCGCGTGACATGCCGTGTTGCGTCATAGCCAGCATGACGCGCTGGCTGTGGACCAGACCACCGAGGCGGTCGAGGTTCTTTTGCATATTTTCAGGATAGATGAGCAGGTTATCAATGACGCTGGCCAGACGGCGCAGAGCGAAATCGAGGTGGATGGTGGCGTCCGGCGCAATGCCACGCTCGACGGAGCTGTGTGAAATGTCGCGCTCATGCCAAAGCGCTACGTTTTCCATGGCCGGCACCACGCTGGAACGTACCAGACGCGCCAAACCCGTCAGGTTTTCCGTCAGCACCGGGTTACGCTTATGCGGCATGGCCGATGAACCCTTTTGGCCCTTCGCAAAAAACTCTTCGACCTCCAGCACTTCGGTGCGTTGCAGATGGCGGATTTCTGTGGCCAGACGCTCAATGCTGGACGCGACAATGCCCAGCGCGGCAAAGAAGGCGGCGTGACGGTCGCGTGGAATGACCTGAGTGGAGACGGGCTCAACCGCCAGATTCATCTTTTCGGCGACATAGGCCTCAACTTCGGGCGACACATTGGCAAAGGTGCCGACCGCGCCGGAAATGGCGCAGGTGCTGATTTCTTCACGGGCGACCTCAAGCCGCTTACGGGCGCGGCTGAACTCGGCATAATAACCGGCCAGTTTCAGGCCAAAGGTCACCGGCTCGGCGTGGATGCCGTGCGAACGGCCCACGGTGGGCGTGAACCTATGCTCTAAGGCGCGCTTTTTGAGGGCGGCCAACAAAAGATCGACATCTTCGATCAGCATGTCGGCTGATTTCTGTAACTGCACGGCAAAACAGGTATCCAGCACATCCGAAGAGGTCATGCCCTGATGCAGGAAACGCGCTTCGGGGCCAACGATTTCAGAGACATGCGTTAAAAAGGCGATGACATCGTGTTTGACGGTGCGCTCAATTTCATCAATGCGGTCGGCATCAAACGGCGCGTCCTTACCTTTTTCCCACAGGATGTCGGCGGCTTCTTGCGGTATGACGCCCAGTTCGGCCATCTTGGTGGCGGCATGGGCTTCGATCTCGAACCAGATCTTGTATTTCATCGCCGCGTCCCAGATGGCGGCGGCTTCTTTGCGGGCATAACGGGCGATCATATCAGGCAACCTGTGTGTCTATAATAAAAGAGATGGGTGGGGAATGCGAACAGGCCAGCCCAATGTCAAGCCCAAAAACGGTTCTTTGTCTTTTAAGCCGGGGAGACGGCCTGCGTAAAAAATAGCGTTAATTTACACTTATCTGGTGAGAAGACTTGGCGAAAGGGTTTACAAAGGGTTAATTTGGAGGCCTAGATTCTAAGATCATCATGCAAGGATTCCTGTTGTGCATAAGCTATTATTGAAATCGTGTGTTGCGAACCGCGCCATGACGGGGCTGGCGCTGACCGGCCTTAGCCTGGGTCTGGCCCTGTCCGGTATGGCTTTGCCTGCGCTGGCCAATGGCGCTCATGCGGGCGACAGGCCGATGATGAAGCCCTATGATGCGCGCGAACGCGCCATTGCCGCTCAGCAGATACAGGTGGTGCCAACGGGTGGTTCCGATCTGGGTGTGGACTCAGATTACGGACGTCATGATCACGGTGGTGATCACGTGCTGGCCATGACCGATGACAATGCCCCAACTATTGCCTGTCCCGATGGCCCGGTGGGATCGCCCGCCTGGCAGCAGGTGCCCGAAGACCTGCGACGCCATGCCATTGCGGGGCAATGTTTTTCGCGTCTGCTGAAGGCGCCCAAGATTGAATCCTATAAGGATCGTGTGCTGGTTCGCGCCGAAAAAACCGAAACCCGTGTCATTCCCGAAGTGACAGAGATGGTCGAAGACCGGGTCATGGTGCGCCCCGAAGGGGTTAAACGCGTGGTCGTGCCCGCCGTGGCGCACACCGAAGTATCGACAGAGATCGTCCGTCCGGCCAGCTTCCGCGAAGAAACCATTCCGGCGCGGTATGAAACCCGCAAGGAACAGGTGATGGTCAGCGAACCCCATCAGGAATGGGTGCGCTCCAAAGGCGTGCCGCTTAGCGCGCCTCTGGTCACACCGGATCATTATGAACATGTCCGCTATCGTGATGATGGCACGCTGAACTGGCCCGGTAAGGACGGTCGCGTGCGTGTCTCTGATGAAACCGGCAGCTATGTGCAAAACGCAGAGGGTGAGTGGATCTGGTGCCTGAATGCGGTGGACGGCGTCTACGAAGATCGCGTTACGCAGGTCGAGGTGGCCCCGGCCAGCGTACGGCGGATCGAGATTCCGGCTGAGACCCGTCAGGTCAGCCACATGGTGATTGATGTGCCGGAACATGTCCGCGAAGAGGTGGTGCCGGCCGTGTATGAAAAACGCCGCGTCAAGCGCGTGGTGCAGGAAGCCCGCACCGAAACCTATACGGTGCCGGCCGTCTATGACGACGTGATGCGTACCCGTGTGGTCGGTGAGGCTGAGCCCGTCTGGCGCGAAGTGATCTGCGGCAAGAACACGTCGCCGCAAAAAATCGCCGAAGTGCAACGTGCCTTAGCGGCGCGTGGCTATAATCCTGGCAAGATTGATGGCCAACTGGGTCAGCAGACCGTGGCGGCCATGCAAAAATTTCAGGCCGATAATGGTTTGCCGCAAGGCCAGCCTTCGGTAGAAGCTGTGCGGCTTTTGGGCGTGCCGCTGGTGCCCCTGACACAAAATCAGTAACCGGCTTTTATAAATATCCAGCGGGGCGTTTTGGGATACCAAAGCGCCCCGTTTTCATGTCTATATATCCGAAGCACGGGATACAGATCATGACGCAGTACATGGATGATAAGCGCAGGTCAGCGCCTTTAATCGTGGCGCATCGCGGGGCCTGCGGCTACCTGCCCGAACATACGCAGGCGGGCTATGAGATGGCCATCCGCATGGGGGCTGATTTCATAGAACCGGATGTGGTGTCGACCTCGGACGGGCATTTGATCGTCCGCCATGAACCGCTTTTGTCGCTGACGACCGATGTGGCCGACCGGCCTGAGTTTTTCAACCGAAAGCGCAGGCGTCTTCTGGATGGTATTGAAACTGAAGATTATTTCACCTGTGACTTCACCTTGGCTGAGATTAAAACCTTGCGGGCGCGACAGGCCTTTGCGGATCGTGACCACAGCCACGATGGCCTGTATCCTGTGCTGACCTTGCCAGAGGTTATCGATATCGCGCAGGCCAAAAGCCGTGAAACGGGCCGCGTCATTGGTCTTTATCCCGAAATCAAACACCCCACTTTTCATGCGGATCTGGGTCTGGCCATAGAGGATAAATTGCTGGATATGCTGAAAAGGGCCGGGATGGACCGTGCCGCATCGCCTGTCATCATACAGTCGTTTGAAACGGCCAATTTAAAGGCCATCCGGCGCAAGTCCGACCTGCGGCTGATGCAACTGGTCGATGGCACATTTAGCGATCCAAAGACCGGACAGATCAGCTTAAAACCGCCGCAGCATAAACCCTATGACTGGGTTGCGGCAGGCAAATCCGGTAATAATTTCGACCAGCTCTCGCCGGACGGCCTGAAAGACATCGCGACCTATGCCCATATTGTCGCGCCGTGGAAGCGGTATCTGATTGGTTTTGAGGGCGATAAGGCCATTCTCAATCAGGCGCTCGTCAGTCATGCCCATGCCTGCGGCCTGTTGGTACACACCTGGACGATGCGGGATGATCGCCTTGATGCCTATTATACAGGCGACCCGGAGGCAGAATATCACCAGTTGTTTGCTATGGGCGTAGATGGCGTTTTCAGCGATTTTACCGATACCGCCGTCAGGGCCAGACAGAGTTATAGCGGCTGATGGCCAGATCGCGCGTTTCAATCGCGGGGGGTTGGCCGCAGATCATATCCGCCAGAATCCGCGCCGAACCACAGGCCATCGTCCAGCCTAAGGTGCCGTGGCCGGTATTGAGATAGAAATTATCAAAGCGCGTCTTGCCGATGACCGGTGTGCCATCCGGTGTCATGGGGCGCAAACCACACCAGAATTTAGCCTGTGACGTATCGCCGGCACCGCCAAACAGCTCTTCAACTGATTGGGTCAAAAGCGCTTGTCGTGCCGGCGGCAGATCGCGGTTAAAACCGGCAATTTCCGCCATGCCGCCGACGCGGATGCGGTCGCCCAGACGCGTAATGGCCACCTTATAGGTCTCATCCATGACGGTCGACACAGGGGCTTTGGCGGCATCCACAACCGGCACGGTGATCGAATAACCCTTGACCGGATAGACGGGCAGGCGAAGCCCCAAAGGCCTGACCAGAGCGGGCGTATAGCTGCCCAGCGCGCCGATAAACACGTCCGCCTCAATATCACCGACAGAAGTCTCAACCGCCACCATGCGCTGATGCTCATGACGCAAAGACCGGATATCGACCTTATAGATGAAGGTAACGCCCAAGGCCTCAGAACGCCGCGCCAGTTCGGTAGTGAATTTATAACAATCGCCCGTCTCATCGTGCGGCAAACGCATGCCGCCCACAATCCGCGAACGGTCGATGCCGGGCTCAGCCCTTTGGCAACCGGCGGCATCCAGAATGTCAAATTCAACGCCGTAAGCCCGCAAAATGTCGACATCCTTGCCGAGATTATCGAGCTGCTTTTGGCTGCGAAAAACCTCCAACGTACCCTGCGTGCGGTGATCATAGGCAATGCCGGTTTCATTCCGAAGCGCCATCAGGCAATCGCGGGAATAGTCCGCCACACGCACCATGCGCGCTTTGTTGATGGCATACCGGCTGCGGGTGCAGTTGCGCAACATGGCCAGCATCCAGCCAATGGCGGCCGGATCCACAGTCGGCCGGATAATCAAGGGCGCGCGCTTCATAAACAGCCATTTCAGCGCCTTTTTCGGAATACCCGGCGCCGCCCAGGGCGAAGAATAGCCGGGAGATACTTCACCGGCATTGGCAAAGCTGGTTTCCAGCGCCGCCCCTGCCTGACGATCCAGCACGGTAACGCTGTGGCCTGCCTTGGCCAGATACCACGCCGTTGTGACACCAATGACGCCTGCGCCTAAGATGACAATCTTCATGGCATATTCTCTGACAAAGTTTGGCTCACGGGCAGGTACTGGCGATGAAAGCGCCGCCCCAGTGAGGTGAGAATCTCATAGGAGATCGTCCCCGCATCGGCAGCAATAGCATCCAGCGATTGCTGGGGCCCGATCAGTTCAACAAAACTGCCCAGACTGAGCGCGCCTTCGGGCAGGGCGCTGATGTCGATAATGATGCTGTCCATAGAGACGCGCCCGACAATGGGCAGGCGCACACCGTCAAACCAGGCCGCGCCCCTATTGCTCAGGCTGCGCGGCAGGCCATCGGCATATCCGGCGGCAATGGTCGCCAGCCGCATGGGTTTTTCGGCCACAAACGTGCCGCCATAACCGATCTCAGTACCGGCTTTTACACTGCGGGTCTGGATGACCCCGACATGCAGACTCACCACGGCCTGCATGGGATTGGGCAGGCTCAGATTCGGTGAGCCGCCATAAAGTGCCACACCGGGACGCGCTAAGCCCAGCCTGAACGCCGCGGGTAAAAACAGACCGCTGGAATTGACAAAGCTTAGCGGCACATCGGGAAACAGGTCAGCCATTTTACGCATCTGCGCCAGTTGCCGCGCATTGGCCGGATTATCAGGCGTGTCAGCGCAGGCCAGATGGCTCATGATAAGACAGATATCTATCGCCTCTGACACCTCCGGTGTGGCTTTTACGGTGTCAATATCCTCCGGCGATATACCCAGTCGCGACATGCCCGTATCAATCTGCAAAACGGCGGGTAAGCGCATGAAGCGGGCATTGGCGATATGGGCCCAGCGCACCACCTGATCCAGCCCGTTCAGCACGGGAATAATGCCCTGATCGGCGCAGAAGGCTTCACTGCCGGGCAGCAGACCGTTCAGGACATACAGTGCTGCATCTTCGGGCAGGTTGGGCCGCAGGGCAAAGGCCTCAGAGGCATGGGCCACAAAGAAATGACGACACCCCGCCGCATAGAGAACGCGGCTGACCGGTTCCACACCTAAGCCATAGGCATCGGCCTTGACCACGGCGGCCACGGGATGCGGATGGGCCTGTTGACACAACAGGCGGTAATTGCCATCCAGCGCGTTCAGATCGACGCGCACATAACCGCCGCAGCCTTCGGACAGGGACTCAAGTTCAGCAGTAGGCGTCATATAGCTAGTTCCGAAAGGGCGTCTTATTGAGAGACTACAATAAACCCTGACAAAAGTAGCGGCATAATGTCGGTAAAAGCCGTAAAGCACGGGCTCTAACGGGAAATTTTTCTACCGTTTTCGGATAAAAGCGCAAATGGCGTCCGGCGGCGTCCGGGTCGCTTTCCCCAGGCACCGCCGTAAACCCGTTGGATCAGGGCTGACGGAAGCGCCAGCGTCCGGCATCGCTGTCCGGATCGAACTTAACCAAAGCCGGTGTGCTGGCGCCAATCGCGACCAAAGCCAGTGGCGCATCGCTGCCGGGGGCTGCTTTGGGCACGATGCGGTAGGTGCCGTCAATCAACTGGTCGATGCGCCATAACTGTTCCGGTGCGCCGGTAAAGCTCGGCTGCGCCTCAACCTTGAAATTGGCCGCCGCCGTCAGCGTCCGGTCGGTGCCCGTCAGTACGATCTTATAATAAGGTGTGCCCATGACGCCGCCCGCATCAGGAACGGGTGTGACCGTCCATTGTTGATGGGCGCGGATCATATAGTCCCCCAGATCGACATCAACGCGACCCGCCGGCCAGTTGGCCGAATCTTCAGCTAAGGTTTGGTTGGGGATGGGGACGACCGGATCGGTCGGCTTCGCGCCGAAATTGCGGCGGAAATCGTAGTCCATCCGTACGAAGTCTGTGGCCAGTTGCAGGGCCGCGCCACTACGCTCGGATTCGATCTCATAAGTCCCCGCCTTGACATTCTCACCTTCGAGCGGCCAGCCGTCTTTCCACAGCAGGGGCGCAATCGCCAGCACACTGCGGCCGCTGCGGTCGAGGTCAGATTCATAGTGCATGGAAAACTTCTGCACATTGTCGCCCAGGTCAATCAGCCCGAAGTGGCCCGGCCCGTATTGCCGTCCACGGCCATTGGCAACCAGCTTACCGCCCCCCCGAAGCAGGGGGATGCCCATCTGATCCAGATATGGGCCCTGAACGGTTCTGGAGCGGCCAACCCGGATATTATAGGATGAGTTCGGCCCATCACAGCAGGTGCCATGTGTCCCCAGCAGGTAATACCAGCCATCGCGATGCATCAGGGCGGTGGCTTCCATATCAATGGCGATGGCGACCGGCTGATTGCCCGCTACTCTCTGGCCTGTCTTCGGATCCAGTTCGACAAGCTGGATATAGCCGAAATAGGTGCCGTAGCTCAGCCAAAGGTGACCATCAACATACAGGAAGGCCGGGTCGATCGCATCGGTGTTTTCCACGCCGTCGCTGGAGGCGACCACGCCGACATCATGATAGCCAAAATCAGGGGATTTCGGATCGAGAGATTTGGTCCACATGATTTTGACCTGACTGGCGTGACCGCCATTCATGCCTCCGCCACCCACAGCATAAGACACATAGTACCGGTCGCCGATCTTGATGGTATCGGGGGCGACCCCGCCGCCGGGCCGTTCGCCGCCACGGTGCCAGGTCCAGCCGTCATCGGAAACCAGTCCGCCGCTGCCCGTGCCGAATGTGTAGTATTTTCCATCCGACTCCGCGATCGTCGAGGGGTCGTGGATCATGGGTTCGCCAGCCAGTTGCGCGAAGGACGTCATGGGCGCAAGGCAGGACAGGAAGGATAGGACGGTCGCCGCCCTGAGTATGGATTTCATTGAACGTCTCCTGTTGTACAGGCACAGAGTAAGGGCGCTGACGCCGCTGGATATCTGTGCCACATATTATAATTATGCGCTCAAGGCGCCGTTTTATTCTAATTCAGGCGGGTGCTGATATCGCGGACAGGCTCACCTTTTTCGTCGATAAAGCGCACGCAAAAGTCACTGAGGCCCGGCCCGTTGATGACAGCGCCCCGGATGATATTGCGGCCCTTGTGCAGGGTCAGGGGCGCGGACAGCACATCATCCATCACCATACGCCGGTCACCGAACAGGCCCACAGCTTCGTCGCCATTCACCCACCACATCGAAGCCGAGTTCGAGCCAACCGCCATGCGCACATTCTGTATCTCACGCGGGCTGTCTATGACCGTTACCGCCCAGAAAATCACGCCGTAAACAGGCTTGTTCACCCCTTCGGCGAAATTGAACAGCTTGACGTCAAACAGTTTCGCATCCAGCGCATGCCAGCGCAGCGTGTCTTCGCCGACCTTGACCGTGCTGTCAGCCTTGGGCACAGCGGACGTGCCGCCGGGAAAACCGCTCAGGGCCAGGGCATCGCGCACATAGCTGCCGGTAAAGCCTGAATTGCTGCGATTGGGCTTTACGACGGGTTCCAAAAGAAGCCAGCGTTGCAGGAATCCTTCGGAGTCCGGTGCCTTTGGCGTGGCGGTTGCCGCTTCGAAAAAGGGCGCCATGCCCGACCCGAAAATCGGCATCAGGCGGCCATTTTCGAGCCTATTGTTAGCGTTAACAAAAAGCACTTTGTCCCCTCTGTCAATTCGTTAATTCGGCTTTCGGCACTTTCGGCGCATGGCCATTAACAGCTACTGTCGCGCCTATGTGTTCAAAACAAAAGACGCGGCGGTGCCGCTACGTGAATCCGGCGCAATCCACACATCAAACAGCCCGCTTTCGGCTTCCGTTTTCAGATCGGCCTGCACAAAGGCCAGATCCTGACGGCTCAGGCTGAAGGTCACCGTGCGGCTTTCGCCGGGCTTTAAGGTGATGCGCCTGAACCCTTTCAGCAAACGCACGGCCGGAACCAGACTGGCAACCCGATCATGAATATAGAGCTGCGCCAGTTCATCCACCTCACGTGCGCCGGAATTGGTCACGGTCACGGATACGGTCAAACGGCCCGTCCAGTCCATCGCCGGTGCGCTGACCTGCGTAGCCCCGTAGGTGACCTGACTAGAGCTAAGGCCATAGCCGAACGGATAAAGGGCCTCATAAGGGGCTTCGCGATAGCGCGCCTTATATTCCGGTTTTAAAGGATCGGTTTGCGGCCGCCCTGAGCTTCGATGATTATAATAGAAGGGCTCCTGCCCCGATTCATGCGGGAACGACACAGGCAGGCGGCCGGAAGGGGCATGATCGCCAAAAATCAGATCGGCAAGGGCATGGCCTGTTTCTGAGCCCAGAAACCAGGTGGCCAGAATTACCGGTGCGTCCTTAACGGCCCCTTTGAGTGCCAGAGCCCGGCCATGTCGCAACAGGACAATGACCGGCTTGCCTGTGGCGGCCACGGCTTCCGCCAGCGCCTGCTGAGGGGCGGGCACACTGATCTCCGTACGCGACTGAGCTTCGCCGGACATGTTTTCGCCTTCGCCAATCGCCAGAATGACCACATCGGCGGCTTTGGCCGCCGCGACCGCTGCCTCTATGCCGCCATTTAAGGGGGCCTCAATGTCGGAACCTTTCACCACCATGAGGAGGGAGGGATCAGCCATGGCGGCTCTAAGCCCTGCCTCAATCGTCACGCCTGAGGCCCGATCCGGGAAAACAGACCACGGGCCGGGTAAATTCGCCTGATCTGCGCCCAATGGCCCGATCAGGGCTATGGACTGGCCGGATTTGGGGCCGGATTTGGGCAAGGGTAAAAGATTGTTGTCATTTTTCAGCATAACCACGGATTTGCGTGCCGCTTCACGTGCCAAAGCCACGGTTTGCGGTGTGCGGATATCTTCTTTTTCGCGGATCGCATTCATGGAACGATAAGGATTGGCGAACAGGCCCAGCGCTTTTTTAACCCGTAAAACGCGCCGGACGGCCTCATCCAGCACAGCCAGAGGCACGGCCTTATCGCGAACCAGTCCGGGCAGATGTTTAAAATACAGGCCTGATTGCATGCTCATATCACAGCCCGCCATCAGGCTTTTTTGGGCGGCATCACGGCCGTCACTGGCATAGCCATGTGCAATCAGTTCTTCTTCGGAGGTATAGTCGGATACGACCAGCCCGCGAAACCCCCATTCATTGCGCAAGATATCGGTCAGCAGATGCCGGTTGGCCGTAGAAGGCACGCCCGCTATGTCATTAAATGAACTCATTACCGACAGGCATCCGGCCTCAATGCCGGAATGAAAGGGCGGCAGATGCACCTCACGCAAGGTGGTTTCGGGAATGTCGGCCGTGCTGTAGTCCATGCCGCCCTGCACGGCGCCATAGGCGGCGAAATGCTTCAGGGTGGATAGCATAGAGGTGTCATCACGCAGGCTTTGGCCCTGAAACCCTTTAACGCGCGCCGCCGCCAGAGTACGCGACAAATAGGTGTCTTCGCCGGCCCCCTCAACCACGCGCCCCCAACGCTGATCGCGGGCAATGTCCACCATCGGCGCAAAGGTCCAGTGCAGGCCGACCGCCGTGGCTTCCAGAGCCGCTGCTCGTGCCGTGCGTTCCGAAAGATCGGGATCAAAGGCGGCCGCTTCGCCCAAGGGCACCGGAAAGACAGTTCTGAGCCCGTGAATAATGTCGGCGGCAAAAATCAACGGAATACCGTGCGGCGACTCCTCAATCGCCACCTTCTGAAGGTCGCGCGCGCCCGCCACCCCAATGCCATTAAACAGGCCGGTAATCTCGCCGCGCCGTATGCGCCCTTTGACCTCATCAACGGTCTGCGCCAGTGCCGCCGGATTGACATTGCCGAAATCCGAACGCGTCATGTCGGCATACAGGCTAAGTTGTCCCGCTTTTTCCTCAAGGCTCATAGACCCGATCAGATTTTCAATAAACGGATCGGGGGCCGGTTTAAGCTGCGCCAGAACGGGCGAGGCCACGGTCACTAAGGCAGAGCTGGCCACGGCGCCTTTAAGAAACACCCGACGCGATGTTATAAATCTATTCGTGGCCATAACTCCCTGTGTGTGTTTTTTATGCGTTGACGGTCTAGAAAGCCCCGATTTGTTTGAGAGACGCTACGCCTTCGCGGCCGACAATCAGATGATCATGTATGGTGATTTTCAGGGGCTTTCCGGCAGCGACAATCTGCTTGGTCATGTCAATATCACCCTGCGACGGCATGGGATCGCCGGAGGGATGGTTATGCACCAGTATGACTGAGCTGGAGGATAGCTCAAGGGCGCGGCGCATGATTTCGCGGGGATAGGCGGGTGCATGATCGACCGTGCCGTGGCCCATAATCTCATCGGCAATGAGCTGGTTCTTCTTATCCAGGAACAGGATGCGGAATTGCTCACGCGGTTCATGCGCCAGCGTCACCTTAAGATACGAGATGAGCGCCGCCCAACTTGAGATCACCGTGGAGCGTTTCAAAGGCTCAGCCACCATGCGGCGGGTGGCTTCGAACATCAGGGCCAGATCAAGGGCGATATCCGCGGTGATTCTAAGCGCCTTGCCTTTGTTGTCGACCGCCTGCACTTGTAACATGTCTTCAAGCGGCGCGGATAAGGTGGCAGGTAAAGATCCAAACCGTGCCAGAAGTGCCTTGGCCAGAGGTTTGACATCACGCTGCGGGATAGAGCGGAACAAAAACAGTTCCAGCAACTCATAATCGGGCAGGGCCGACACACCGCCCAGACGGGCACGATGCCTCAGGCGGTTGCGGTGGCCGCCATGGTCGGGGAGGGTTAGCTCTGTGTCGTCACCCCCGTCCGACATCTTAGCTCAGGACAGGTAAAGGACGGAACTGGCCGGTTGCGGACGCGGTGAACAGTTCCACACCGTCATCTGTGACGCCGCAGCTATGTTCGCATTGCGCCGTCAGCATCTTGTCGCGGGTTACGGCCGTCCAGCCATCATTGAGGACTTTGACATCCGGCTTGCCGAGATTGATCATGGGCTCGACGGTAAAGAACATGCCTTTTTTCAGCACAGGGCCTGAGCCGGGCTTGCCGAAATGCAGGACATTGGGATTGTCATGAAAGACGCGCCCGACCCCGTGGCCGCAGAAATCGCGCACAACCGACATGCGGTTTCCTTCGGCTATTTTTTGAATGGCGGCCCCAATATCGCCAAAGGTATTGCCGGGTTTGATCTGCGCCAAGCCGGCCATCATGGCTTCGTAGGTGACGTCCACTAAGCGCTTCGCCTTGGGTGCGATATGGCCGACCTCATACATGCGTGAGGTATCGCCATGCCAGCCGTCAATAATGCAGGTGACGTCGATATTGGCGATATCACCTTCGCGCAGGGGCTTATCGGACGGAATGCCGTGACAGACGACATGATTGGGTGAAATACAGACCGTATGCTGATAACCGCGATAGTAGATACAGGCGGCATAGCCACCATGATCGAAGATGAACTCACGCGCTAAGTCATCCAGATAGGAGGTTTTAACGCCCGGCACCACATGGGGGATGAGCATATCCAGACAGTCGGCAGCCACGCGACCGGCTTTGCGCATACCGGCAAAGTCCTCATCTGTGTGGATGCGGATCGTGTCTGAGCGGAGCATATAATCGGAATCTAGGGTCATGAGGGGCAATATAGTCCGGTCTTTGGCTTGAATCCAGTGGCATAGGCGTAAGTTTGATCACGGCCTGATAAACTTACCCACTTCAAACTTTAACAAACTGTTAATCGTGCTCTGGCGGCGGGTAACGGAAACCTTTAAGTTAGATGCTGACTTAAAGAGTCGGTGTAAGGGGCTGTGGGAGTAAGGTGCATGAGTGAGGTCAAATCAGACGCGCGTATCCTGGTATTTGGCAATGAGAAGGGCGGGGCGGGAAAATCGACCGTTGCCATGCATGTGGCCGTGCATCTGCTCCATCTGGGGCAGCGCGTGGCCTTTATTGATCTCGATCTGCGGCAGCGTTCTCTGGCGCGCTTTTTTTCGAACCGCGCCAAATGGATGGCGGCCAATGAAAAAATCCTGCCCATGGCGTTTGAGCCCTTTTTGGCGGACAAGCCGGCCGGTTTGCTGAGCGCGCCCGAACATGAGGCCAAGGCGGTTTTTGATCGTGCTCTCAACGAAGCCATTGAAAACGCTGATTTTATCATTATCGATACGCCCGGTGGTGATCATGTCCTGTCACGGCGCGCCCATGCCGTTGCGCACCAGATCATCACCCCCATGAATGACAGTTTTGTCGATTTTGACCTTTTGGGTGAGATGGATCCGGTAACGCTTGAGGTCAAACGGCCCTCCATCTATGCCGAAACCGTATGGAATTCCCGTAAGCAGCGCGCCGTCTGGGATGGCAAAACGATTGACTGGGTGGTGCTGCGCAATCGTTTGGCGGCCAATGAAGCGCGCAATCGCAAACGGGTGGATGAACGGGTATTGGCGCTGGGCAAACGGGTGGGCTTTCGGGTATTGGCCGGTTTGCGCGACCGTGTGATCTATCGGGAACTGTTTCCGTTTGGCCTGACGGTCGCCGATTTGTCGGCAGAAATCCGGCCTGTGGCGATTTCCCTTAGCCATATCGCGGCCCGTTCGGAACTGCGGGCGCTGATGGGCGCTTTGGGTTTTGAAACAGGCGCAGATGCCGCCGACACGGACGCAGATCAGGATGCCGAAGATTTAGAAACGGCAGATAGCTGATGATATGGGCGATTGGCGCTTTGGGGATATTTTTCCTGCTGGCCTATGTGGGCAAGCAATCGCGTCTGGGGCGGCTTAAAAAAGGGCCGTGGATTAACCAGTTTCGCGCCGTGCGCAGCCTGCTGAGCATGGTCTTGGTCATGGTGTCCGTCACCTTCTTTATGCGGGGCCAGATATGGCCGGGCTTAGCGGCGGCGGTTGTGGCGCTTCTGCTGGGGGGCAGCGTGCGTTATCAGACACATGCGCGCGGCCCTAAGCCTGCGGCGGATGCCGGCGCCTATACCTCCGAAGAAATCAGGGCCTATCAGACTTTGGGCCTGAGTATAGGCGCCGATAAAAAAGCGGTGAAAGACGCCTGGAAGCGGTTAATGAAGGACGCCCATCCGGATCAGGGCGGCGATGTCAAAAAAGCCAGCGCTTTGAATGCGGCGCGCGATACCTTGTTGAAACGCCGCCGTTAGGCATCAGGCTTGATGACCATGCAGTCGAGACGCTTGGCGCTGATGCTCTTGCAGGCGCTGGCGGCCTGTTCC
>JBAWDM010000317.1:0-2196 GCA_049590735.1 Asticcacaulis sp.
CGCTCAATAATGCCATGTCTATCACTCCGAAAACCCTCGCTGTCTGACAACGAGGGGAGTTTCACATGGGTCAATTCTCAATGATAATTAATGACGCTAATGGGTCAGTTTTAGGTGATAATCAACAATCTCGCCCTTATGGTGGCGTCCCTTGAAGTCATTCATCCAATCAACCCGCGGTCAAAATCCTAAAGTTGGCAGGGCTTGCGAAAATTTGCAACAGCGCCCGCAAGGGGTGCTCACAAGATAACGCCGCTTGTGAAGGCTTTTTCGGCCGGCTGAAAACAGAGCCCTTCTACCCTCGGGACTGGAAGACCACCACGGTAGACCAGTTCGTCAAAGAAGTTGATTCCTACATCCGCTGGTACAACGAGAAGCGGATCAAGATATCCCTTGGCGTTCTCAGCCCAATCGAATATCGAGAGAGTCTTGGCCTTGCGGCATAAAACCGGTCCAAGTTTATGTCCGCATCCCCACTGGGGTAGTCGAATAACGTCACTTTCGTGAGATAGGCTCGTTTACCTGGTCGTCACGTCGAGAAGCAGTACGCCTTTTGATTTTAGGTCGAAAGCAGAACGAAAAGTTTCGCCGGTCAATATGTTTTTGAGACGGACAGATTTCCCTGTTTTCGTGCCCAGCTTTAACTTAGCGTCGTTTTTGCCTAGGTTGAGAATGTTCATCAAATAATGGCCATTCTGCGTTTTAACCACGCGCCAGTGGCAGCCTTTGAATGGCGTGCCATTGTCTTCCATGAGCGTTACATCTGCACAGCCGTTTTCAACTGAGGCTAGGGCCTTGGCTTTGATCTCGTCCAAACTCGTCGTGCTTTCAAGGCGGATTAACTTGCCTGAGGTGCCTGCGGTTAGTCGTGTTGGGTACGCCACGCCATATTCGTTTTTGGTCAGGCTAGTCGCGTCCAGAATGACGGTGCCGCCCTTATCGAGATAGGCCTGTAAGGCGGTCATATCCGCATGCGTCGCATATTCAGTCTTATAGACTAAAACCGTATCCCACTGATTATGGTCTTGTTTCGTTAGGATATTGGCCGTGGCAAAGCCCATGGGGAAGCCTTCAAAAAACAGGGCTTCATATAGCTCGGTCTGCTGAGTCATATGGTTGGACTTATTGATCGCCGAGGCCTCGGTATAGAACAGGCGCAGCGGCCGGCGTTGCGCGCGCAGAGCCATAATGTCTTCGGAGACACTGTTGAGATCGATCATCACTTGCGTGACTTCGTTAGCGACCTGCGGCTGCATATTGACCGAACCGGCATAGGAGCCTGCCAGCGCCGGATCGAAGAAGTTCAACTCACCTTCAAGCCTGTCCTCCGGCGAACCATCAGGGTCGCGCGCCCAAAACCATGACATGCTGGCGTCCATACCTTGAAGCGTGGCCAGCCAGAAGACGCTGCGGACGTAATCAGGGGAGGTATCCAATTCGCGCCAACTTGAAGTCGACAGGAAGTGCGCTTCGGAATTTATGTGGATCTTTTTGGGGCTAACCGATTCCATGAAATCATAGGATAGGCCCAGTTCGCCCCATTTATAGGCATAATGCTCCTGCCATTTTTCGCGTTTGCCGGTTTTAAGGCTTGGGCCGGCGGTGGCTTGAGCATCATCACCGATCATGGTGGTAAGTTCAGTCAAGGCCTCAAGATCGATGCCGTGCGAACGCGGATCATCCGTGAACAAATGCGGCATGATTTTAATGTGGGTGTCGGCATCGGGATTGGCCTCATGCAATTCGCCCTGCAAATAGGTGAACCAGTCCGTTCCGCGATCCATATTGTAACGCGACCAATCATACCAGATGGGCGTACCCTGTTTGGCACGGTTGATCGGAATAACAATCTCAACCGTATCGAAACCGGCAAATGATGCCCCCCAGTTTTGGTTCAAATCAGCGATCCGGCTCTCATATTTTTTGCCCAGCCAGCCTCGGAAATTGTTGAGCGTATAGGAGGAGATCGAGTTCATCTCTTTATATTTCTGGGTCCAGAAACCGGCCTCGGCATACCAATGCGGTTCATTCGACAAGATGTAGCCCAGTTGCGTGACCTTCTTGCCGCGTGTCAGCCTGCCGGTCTTGCGGAGGATCTTGCCCCACACATCACGCATCAAGGGGTTGTCGATGTCGAAGCCGGTAAACAAGGACCGGCCAATGGTGACTTCGGGTTCCTTTTTAACAATCCAGTCG
>JBAWDM010000318.1:0-4334 GCA_049590735.1 Asticcacaulis sp.
CAAGGCCACCTTGGGCTAAGCCGAAGCTAAATACTGACCGACTGGACTTGTGCCGCCTTTTCCCGCAAAAGGCGGCATGGTCTTTATTACGCCCCGCATCATGGTTCCTGACGATGAGCTGCACGAAAGCTTTGTGCGGGCGTCCGGAGCGGGTGGGCAGAATATAAATAAGGTTTCCACCGCCGTAGAATTGCGGTTCTCTATTTTTGAGAATCTGAGCATTCCTTATGAGGTCAAGCAGCGTCTGATAAAACTGGCGGGACGCCGCGTGAATAATGAAGGCGTTCTGGTTCTGTTTATCCAGACACACCGCACACAGGATATGAACCGCAAGGCGGCCTTGGCGCGGTTTGTGGAACTGGTGCAAAAAGCCTCAGAGCCGCCGCCGCCCCCGCGCATTGCCACTAAACCGACCCGGGGTGCGGTCAAACGAAGACTGGTCAGCAAATCCATTCGCGCGACCGTGAAATCCAACCGCAAAAGACCTGAGGGTGAAGATGATCTGTAGCGCGTTTGCCGGATCAGGGCTCCGGGTTTAACAAGGGGCGCATAAGCAGATGCCTGCGCAATATGACCCAGCCCACACTATAGACAGCCAGCAGAACGACCAGAAACTGAAACCGGATATCGGTATTATAAAGGCGGTCGGTCAACCCCGCGGCTATCCCCAGTAGACTGCCGAACAGGCATAAAAGCCAGACATATAAGGCCAGTCGTCCATGCGATGAATGACCGCGTTGCAGCCATATTTGATACAGATGTTCATTATGCGGTCGCAGGATATTCTGTCTCTTGACCGTCCGGACAATGAGGGTCATGACGACATCGACCAGAAGGGGCGCCAGTATGAAGCCACCAAACCAGACGGAGCCAACCCCATACGCCTTGATCACCAGTGCCGTGCCGCCAATCAGCGCACCGGCAAACATCGACCCGGCATCCCCTTGAAACGCCAGGGCCTTATGCGGTGCGGTGATCGTCAGATTAAAGGGGGCAAAGCCAATATGCGCGCCGGCGGCACACAAGCAGATCATTAAAATGACACCCAGATAGCCGCCAAACAGGCTTAAGGGGGCCATTAGTAGTATCAGGCCCGACAATACCAATAAGGCTATGGTCTGGGTGCCGACAGCCAAACCATTGGCGCCGTCCATAAAATTAATCGTATTCATCACCAGAACCAGCCAAAGGGCGCTGCCGATAATGCCCACTATGGGGGGGAGTTGCACCACCAGATTAAAGCCGAAATCCAGCATATTGACGGGATAGATGCTGGCGAAAATCAGGCAGATGACAATCTGCAGGCCTAAACGCCATTTGGCCGGCAGATCATGCACATCATCTATGGCCCCGGTTATGGCCATGACACAGGCAAAACCGAACAGGATCAGGCCGTCATGCCAGCTACCGGGGATCTGGCGAGAAAAAAACAGAATGGCGGCGACCAGAATAAGGGCTGAGGCGGCCATGATGACCAGTCCGCCGCTGGTGGGGGTCGGATTATGGTGTGCGCCACGTCTGCGTGGGATATCGACAGGCCCGCCCTTAATAATGAGCAGGCTAAGGAGAGCGGACACCAATATGGCACTGAGAAATGCGCCCAGAAGCAGGGGCGGAGGGATTAACCAGTTCATGTGCCAGAATGCCGTCATACGGGCCAGCGCTTGCTTTCTTAGGTGGCTGAGCGCGGCGCCTTTAACCGAAAGGCTGGTTCTCCCCCACAAATTTTATCTTTTAACTCTATGGGCTTACGAACACGAGAAGCCCTCAATTCCCGTGTCCGCCATAAGATCTAATCTCTTGTTAAACTACTTTAACTGACTGCAGAAGCGCTGAATGCGTGTGCAGGCTTCGGTCAACACCGTTTCCGATGTCGCATAGGAAATGCGGAAGAAGGGTGATAAACCAAAGGCAGCCCCATGCACAACGGCGACTTCTTCGGTTTGCAGCAATTCACCGGCAAAGTCTTCGTCGCTGGTGATCACCTTGCCCGATGGGGCGGTCTTGCCGATGCAACCTTCGATCGACGGATATACGTAAAATGCGCCTTCCGGTGTGGGGCAGGTAATGCCTTCGGCGTCATTCAGCATGCCGACCACCAGATCGCGGCGCTTCTGGAAGACGGCCGAACGCTCCGGAATAAAGTCCTGCGTACCATTGAGCGCTTCGACCGCCGCCCACTGCGCGATCGAGCAGGGGTTGGAGGTGGACTGGGAAATGATCTTGGACATGGCCTTGATCAAGGGCTCAGGGCCTGCGCAATAGCCGATGCGCCAGCCGGTCATCGAATAGGCCTTTGAGACGCCGTTCATGGTCAGAGTGCGGTCATAAAGTTCCGGCACGACCTGAGCGATGGTGGCATATTCCATGCTGTCAAACAAAAGATGCTCATACATGTCATCCGTCAGGATCCAGACCTGCGGATAACGCTTCAGCACCTCACCCAGCGCCCTAAGCTCATCTGCGGTGTAGACTGCACCTGACGGGTTGGACGGTGAGTTGAGGATCAGCCATTTGGTCCTGGGCGTGATGGCGGCCTCAAGCGTTTCAGGTTTCAGCTTGAAGCCCGTTTCCATGCCGGCCACGGCAAAAACAGGGGTGCCACCGGCTAGCAAAACCATGTCCGGATAGGACACCCAATAAGGGGCGGGCACGATTACTTCGTCGCCCGCATTGAGCGAGGCCATCATGGCATTATAGATGACGGGCTTGCCACCGGGGGACACCGACACTTGCGTGGTTTTATAGTCCAAACCGTTTTCGCGTTTGAATTTGGCGACAATGGCGGCCTTCAGTTCGGGAATGCCGTCCACGTCGGTATAGCGGGTATGACCGGCCTTGATGGCGGCAATGGCAGCGTCGCAGATATTTTCCGGCGTATCAAAATCGGGCTCACCGGCCCCCAGTGAGATAACCTTTTTGCCCTGACGCGCCAGTTCTCGCGCCTTGGCGGTCACAGCAAGCGTAGGTGAGGGCTTTACGCGCTTTAAGGTATCGGATTCGGAAAATACGGACATAAACTTGCTCTTGTGTAGGTAGGGCCGCGATTGAGACGGTCAATTGAAAATGGCAGGCCTCTCTTTGACGCTTAAGCGGGCATTTGTCCAATGGTCATCTTTTCTTTTGATCAAAAAAAATTTCATTTTTTGATCCTGGGCCGTGGTTTGCTTTCATCGGTGACGATTAAGGGCAGGAAATCGCCTTAATATGGTATTATTTGTCTTGCCCCCTGGCCGGATTCGCAGACATAGAGAGCGCCATGCCTAAACCGTTTGAAAACCTGTGGCGTCGCGCGACCGACTATTTCCTGCATGTCGATGCCAAGGCCATCCGTGCCCTGATGATGAGCCTTGTGTTGCTGGCGCTGGTGATTGTGGTTTTTCTGATTGGTAAATCGCCCTGGGGCCAGCAAAGCCTTAGCAATCTTGAATTGTGGATGGAACATTATCGCGATTCACCTATGGCTGTGGTGGTGGTGACGCTGGTTTTTTGTCTGTCGGCCTTGTTCGGTGCGCCGCAATTTGTGTTGATTGCCGCCTGCGTAGTGGCGTTCGGGCCGTGGTGGGGTTTTGCCTATAGCTGGGTGGCTACGGTGGTGTCGGCCATCATGACCTTTTATATGGGACGCTTTGCCGGCAAGGGCATGATGAATAGGCTGGGTGGCAAGCATGTCGGTCGTCTCAGCGAATATCTGGGCCGGAACGCCTTTTCGGCCTCGTTTATTGTGCGCAATATCCCCTCAGCGCCCTTTATTGTGGTCAATATGGCCTTTGGGGCCACACGCGCCCGGTTTTCGGGTTTTATAGCGGGGTGTGCTTTAGGGATTATCCCAAAGACGGCATTGGTGGCCCTGTTTGGCTCGTCCTATGCCACGCTCATGAAGGGCGGAAACTGGAAGATGGCCTTGCTGATGGCGGTCGTGGCGATTGTCTGGCTGGGTCTGATGCTTCTGGCACGCCAGGTTTACGAAAAGGCGAAGGGCCGCAACACGGTTCAAGCAGAGCGAGACGACTAGGTTTTAAGCTTATATCATCTCCAACCCTGTAAGGGTTGGCAAGGGCGACGGCCCGCAGCGCCTCGTGGCGCGTAAGCCCTGCGGCGTCTGAGCCATAACCAAAATGACATTTTACGTGATATTGGGGTTTAGAGTTGCTATTTTTTTCAATAAATACAATTATATGACCAATTCGCTTGTGGGGTGACACTATCTTTTTCACATAGCCACTTGAAATATGATGACAATAAGGGCAAGTGAGATTTTTCAGACTGTAATGCCTTTCAGAATAAGCCATCTGGTTCTGTATACGGGTGTAGCTGTTTGAATGCCCCCAAAA
>JBAWDM010000319.1:0-9700 GCA_049590735.1 Asticcacaulis sp.
CCTAAGGGCAGACGTCAATATAATCAAAAGAGGCTCGCTGTGGCGGGCCTCTTTTTTTTATGCGCTAAACAACCTGTCCTTGTGAAGCAGCTCAAAGCATCATATGGATTCGCTATAAGTTTTTAAACAGAGGGGATTTCACATGCGCACATCCATTATAAGCGGCTTTATGCTGGCGACCTTATTGACGGCTACGCCCGTTATGGTGTCGGCTCAGGATGCACCGGCCACGCAAGCCGCGGCGCCGGCAGATGCGGCCATGACGCGCAAGGTTGCGCTGGTGGAGCGTTATTTCACAGCGATTAATATGGATGAAATGCTGGACAGCATGATGAAATCCATGTCGCCGATGCTGATGGAACAGCAACGCAAAATGCATCCCGAAATTAGCGAAAAAGACGCCACGGCAATGTCCGACAGTGTGACCGAGTCGATGGCTCAGTTTTTTCCGGGCTATATGATACGCATTAAGGTGCTGTATGCCGAAAGCTTCAGCGAAGATGAACTGACCCAGATGGTTGCCTTTTACGAAAGCCCCGTTGGACGTTCGATTACGGCCAAGACGCCGGAACTGATGCCTAAAACCATCCAGATCGCCTCCAGCATGATGCCGGAACTGGTCAGCAATATGCAAAAGAACCTGTGCGCCAAGATTGACTGCACGGCGGATAAGTCGAAACCTGCGAACTGAGGCACATAGTTTAGGAAGACCATCGGTGGTTTATCCGCCACACTCGGTTCGTATGTATTTTTGATAAGGAATGACAAATACTGAGCGCCTACACTCAGGAGCCAATTCATGTCGACCTCAAAACAAGCCTCAGTTAAATCCACGCACGAAGATCGCGCCACGCCAACGGATGCGGCCCATCGCCAGCAGCATGAAGATCCTCAGGAAAAAGAGGAAACGGGGGATGAACGCCTGCCGAAGGCCAAATCCCACACGGCGGAAAAGCAAGGCAAGGGCGTCGATGAAACCGGAAAAGACAGTCGTGCACCGCATATCGAAAAATGACTTTACAGGATTGGGCTCTTGATTATCTGTGGGTAAGTCGCCAAGTTCAGACCTGAAAACAACGCATCCACTTAAGGTTAAGAAATTTAGCCCTATATCTGCGTTAGCTTAGACATTTTACCTCAGGATAAGGATTCGTGATGCGCGACCCTATAGACCATCTGACCATGAACCTCGTGCCCATGGTTGTGGAGCAATCCAGCCGCGGCGAGCGCTCATACGATATTTTCTCGCGTATGCTCAAAGAACGCATCATCTTCCTGACCGGCCCGTTTGAAGACGGCATGGCCAGCCTGATCTGTGCGCAATTGCTGTTTCTTGAATCGGAAAATCCGAAAAAGGAAATTTCCATGTATATCAATTCGCCGGGCGGGCAGGTGACCTCGGCCTTAGCGATCTATGATACCATGCAATATATCCGCTCACCGGTATCCACAGTCTGCATGGGTATGGCGGCATCGGCAGGCTCGCTTATTCTGCAAGCGGGTGAACCCGGTCAGCGCATTTCACTGCCCAATTCCAAGATCATGGTGCACCAGCCTTCGGGTGGCGCGCGCGGCATGGCTTCGGATATCGAAATTCAAGCCGAAGATATGCGCAAAACCAAGAAGCTGCTCAACGAAATCTACGTCAAGCACACCGGTCAGTCCTATGACACGATTGAAAAGACGCTGGATCGTGACCGTTACATGACCGCCGCCGAAGCCAAGGAATTTGGCCTGATCGACCACGTGTATGAAAAACGGGCCGATGCAGAGGTGGGCAAGGAAGCCTAAGGCTTATCCACACACGCATATCAAAGGACGGGCGGGAAGCACTTCTCGCCCGTTTTTTTGTGCCTTAAGGCCTGGCGGTGAACACACGGTAATGGCCGTGTTTGGCGGCGGCCAGCATTTCTTTGTCGCCCCTTGTGTCACCATAGGCCGAATCAAGATCGAACTTTTCGCCAAAGACGCTCCGCAAACGGCACATTTTTTCTTCACCCCGACAATTTAAACCGTCCAGTTCCGGTAATAAAATATGATCGGCTGAGAATTTTAATCGTGACCCGATAACGCGATCCGCGCCTATCAGCTTGCCAAACGGACGCACCAGAATTTCCGGTGAGGCCGTGACAATGACCCGCAAACGATCAGGCTGATTGTGCTGCTCCCATTCGGCAAACGCATCCGGCCGGAACAGGCTTTTGCCTGTTTTGGTGACAAAGGCATTGATCAGCACCTCCAGCTCTCTTTGGGTTATATCGCCCAAAAGTCTATGTAAGATATGAGCTTTTAAGGCCCCACGATCGCGTGTTTTCAGATAGCCCAGCAAGAGGGACGGATTCAGACCCAATGTGCTTGCGATTTGCAACTGACCTTTGGTGGCCACTAAAAAGGCAATAAAACTGTCTTTAAAGGTGAGGGTGCCATCGAAATCAAAGGCAATAATCTTTTTGGGCAGGGTTTTCCCTGACCTTGATTCTGGCTTTGATACTGACCTTGATTCGGGGGATTTATCCGTATGCATGACGCTGATAAAACTTTCAAATAACGGCCAAACCCAGAGGGTGCGGCTTTCAATATCTCGTACATACCCCATATAAACAGGGTTAAGCGATCTATTGAGGCTGGTAGCCGGTTGAGACGTGGTCTAAACTGTGCATAATCACGTATCAGTATGTCCCATTGTGGTTATGTATATGCCAAAATCAGCCTTTGTTAAGGCTTAAGGCTCTAACATAGTCCGCAAAGCGTTCGATTATAAGGTTGGCTGTGGCTCAAAATTTTACAGAGCCGTCGTTCAAACCACTTGAGGTAAGAAGCATATGACCAAAGCTGCATCAGGCGACAGCAAAAGCACGCTCTATTGCTCCTTCTGCGGAAAGAGCCAGCACGAAGTGCGCAAACTCATCGCCGGGCCGACCGTCTTCATCTGTGATGAATGTGTCGAGCTTTGCATGGATATCATCCGCGAAGAGCATAAGATTGCCTTTGTGAAGTCCAAGGACGGTGTGCCGACACCTAAGGAAATCCGCGAAGTGCTGGATGATTATGTCATCGGGCAGGGACAGGCCAAGAAGGTTTTGTCCGTGGCGGTTCACAACCACTATAAACGCCTCAACCATTCCCAAAAAGGTAATGATGTTGAACTGGCCAAGTCCAATATCATGCTGATCGGGCCGACTGGCTCGGGTAAGACCCTGCTGGCCCAGACTCTGGCGCGCATTATTGACGTGCCGTTTACGATGGCCGATGCCACGACCCTGACCGAAGCCGGTTATGTCGGTGAAGACGTCGAAAACATCATCCTGAAACTGCTTCAGGCCGCCGACTATAATGTCGAACGCGCCCAGCGCGGTATTGTCTATATCGACGAGGTCGACAAGATTTCGCGTAAATCCGACAATCCTTCGATCACACGCGACGTGTCAGGTGAGGGCGTTCAGCAAGCCCTGCTTAAGATCATGGAGGGTACGGTCGCCTCTGTACCGCCGCAAGGGGGGCGCAAGCATCCTCAGCAGGAATTCCTGCAAGTGGATACGACCAATATCCTGTTTATTTGTGGTGGCGCCTTTGCCGGCCTGGAAAAGATCATTTCCAGCCGCGGTAAGGGCACGAGCATTGGTTTTGGCGCGACCGTCAAGGATCCGGAAGATCGCCGTACCGGCGAAATCCTGCGCAATGTCGAGCCGGATGACCTGATGAAGTTCGGTTTGATCCCGGAATTTATCGGCCGTCTGCCGGTTCTGGCGACACTGGAAGATCTGGATGAACATACGCTGGTCAAGATTTTGACCGAGCCGAAGAACGCCCTGATCAAGCAGTATCAACGTCTGTTTGAGATGGAAAATGTCGCGCTTAACTTTACCGAAGAAGCGCTGTTGGGTGTCGCCAAGCGCGCCATTCAGCGTAAAACCGGCGCGCGTGGCCTGCGGTCGATCCTTGAGGCTATTCTGTTGGAAACCATGTACGAACTGCCGACCATGCAGGGCGTCGAAGAAGTGGTGATCAACGGCGAAGTCATCGAAGAACGCGCACAGCCTCTGCTGATCTACGCCGAAAAGCGTTCCGGCGGGGCGGCCTAAGCCGCTCTGATGGTCTGCAAAGCAGCGCCTAGCTGCGATACGTTGCTCACGTACGAAAGTACGCTCCGCTACATTTCTCGTTAGTCACTGCTTTTCGCCACATCATAGCGGCTTATGCTTGCAAACATGAAATTAGAAAGCGCGGTTTCGGAAACGGAGCTGCGCTTTTTTTGTATGTCATTGAGCTTTTTGACATGTCTGAGCGTAAGAGAGGGGCGGTATCTTGAACTTTCCTCCGCATACACCACATGCTGACTAAGGCGCCTGGGCGGGTTTTTATGCACTTATCCCCCGTATAATCCCGAAAAAGCGTGTTTTGTTTAGAGACTCGGTTGAGCGTGTCAGACTGTCCCGTAAAGTTCGGGATTTTGATCGCCGTGAGTCTGTGACGCGGGCAACCGCATAGGAGTATCCATGTTAGACCTGTTGACCATCCCTGTCCTGCCACTGCGTGATATTGTGGTTTTTCCGCACATGGTCGTGCCCCTGTTTGTCGGCCGTGAAAAATCCGTGCAGGCGCTGGACGAGGTGATGAAGGGCGACAAGCAGATTTTGCTCGCCACCCAGAAAAATTCCGGCGACGACGATCCCACGGCCGAAGGTATTTATGAAATCGGCGTTCTGGCCAATGTCCTGCAATTGCTGAAACTGCCGGACGGCACGGTAAAGGTGCTGGTCGAGGGTAAGAGCCGGGCGCGCATCAAGCGCTTTGTCTCGACCGATGTCTATTATGAGGCCGAAGCCTATGTGCTGGATGCGCAACTGGGCGAAGGCCCGGACGGCGAAGCCTTACAACGCGCCGTGGCCGAGCAGTTTGAAAACTACATTAAGCTCAACAAGAAGATTCCGCCGGAATCGCTCAATGCCATCGCAGAAATCACCGAAGGCGATGTGCTGGCTGATTCCATTGCCGCACATCTGGTGGTGAAGATTGCCGATAAGCAGGCCCTGCTTGAGCAATTGTCGGTTACCAAACGGCTTGAAAGCATCTATGCTTTGATGGAGGGGGAAATCTCCGTCCTTCAGGTCGAAAAGAAGATCCGGTCACGCGTCAAGCGCCAGATGGAAAAGACCCAGCGCGAATATTATCTCAATGAGCAGATGAAGGCCATACAGCGCGAACTGGGTGAACAGGACGAAGGCAAGGACGAACTGGCCGATCTTGAAAAGAAGATCAAGGCCACCAAACTGTCCAAAGAAGCCCGCACCAAAGCGATGGCAGAACTGAATAAGCTGCGTCACATGTCGCCCATGTCGGCCGAAAGCACGGTTGTGCGCAACTATCTCGACTGGATGCTCAGCATACCCTGGGGGGCGGCAAAGCCCAAGCCTATCGACCTGACCAAGGCCGAAGACATCCTTGAGGCCGATCACTATGGCCTGGAAAAGGTCAAGGAACGCATCCTTGAGCATCTGGCCGTGCAGGCCCGCATGGGTGCGCTCAAAGGCCCCATTCTATGTCTGGTCGGGCCTCCGGGTGTCGGTAAGACCTCACTGGGCAAGTCGATCGCCAAGGCAACGGGGCGCGAATTTATCCGCATTTCGCTGGGCGGCGTGCGTGATGAATCAGAAATCCGTGGTCACCGCCGCACCTATATCGGCTCCATGCCCGGTAAGATCATTCAGAACATGAAGAAGGTGAAATCCACCAATGCCTTCTTCCTGCTCGATGAAATTGACAAGATGGGCAATGACTGGCGCGGCGATCCCGCTTCGGCCCTGCTTGAGGTGCTGGATCCGGCGCAAAATTCGACCTTTGCTGATCACTATCTCGAAGTGGATTATGATCTGTCGAAAATCATGTTCGTCACCACGGCCAATAGCCTGAACATGTCGCAGCCCTTGCTTGACCGGATGGAGATTATCCGCATTCCCGGTTATACCGAGGATGAAAAGGTCGAGATCGCCAAGCGTCACGTCCTGCCGAACCTGATGAAGGATCACGGCCTGACGACTGAAGAGTTTGTGGTGCCGGAAGCCGCGATCCGCGACCTGATCCGCTATTATACCCGTGAGGCCGGTGTGCGGTCGCTGGAGCGTGAATTGGGCAATCTGGCGCGTAAAACGATCCGCGATCTGGCGCGTGAAGGCGTCAAATCCATCACGATTGATGAGGCGCGTCTGGCGAAATATGCAGGCGTGAAGAAGTATCATTATGGCGCAACGGATGAGGTGGATCAGGTCGGTATTGTCACCGGTCTGGCCTGGACCGAGTTCGGCGGCGATATCCTGACGATCGAAGCGATCAAAATGCCCGGCAAGGGCCTGATGAAGGTCACTGGCAATTTGAAAGAGGTCATGAAGGAATCGGTGTCGGCGGCCAATTCCTACGTTAAGGCCTTAGCGCCGCGTTTTGGCATACTGCCACCTGTCTTTGATAAGACTGATGTTCACGTTCACGTACCAGAAGGCGCCACGCCCAAGGATGGCCCGTCGGCAGGTGTCGCCATGGCCGTGGCTATGGTGTCCGTCCTGACGGGTATTCCGGTGCGCATGGATCTGGCCATGACGGGTGAAATCACCCTGCGTGGTCGTGTTCTGCCGATTGGCGGCCTTAAGGAAAAGCTGCTGGCGGCTTTGCGTTCCGGCATCAAGACGGTTCTGATCCCTAAGGAAAACGAAAAGGATCTGATTGACCTGCCGGCGAACGTAAAGGCGGGCCTTGAGATCATTCCTGTGTCCAAGGTTGAAGAGGCTTTAAGGCACGCCCTGACCAAGCCTCTGACGCCTGTGGAATGGATTGAGCCCGTAAGTGTTGTCCCGGCAGTGGGCGATGAAACGGATACGGCCACGGCCCACTAAGTTGGCCTGAAAGAACAAGCCCCGGTATTCATAAGAATGCCGGGGCCCAGACTGCTGACAAACCCGTGGCGTAGCTGGGGTTTTGTGATTCTCTGGGCTATGTTTAAGAAACCCTCTTCCGAACAAACTGTCCTAGAGATGGTGACGCTCGAAGGCTTGGTTCCAAAGGATCACCGGATTCGCAAGAGCGAATCTGTGATCGATTTTTTATTTATTCATGGACGTGCTGGTGGAGGCAAGGTGCTGTACAGCGACTCAACGCACCTGAAAGCCAATACCAACAAGAACAATTATGACAAGGCGTTGATTGCCAAGTCACGGTCGGACTACTGAGATGCGCTGGCTGCCGCTATCGACAATTAAATGGCAGTGCCTGATGGCCGCAACCGCCTAAACATCTTACGAATAAGCCAGCAAAACAAAACCCCGCCAAATATGACGGGGTTTGTCAGCAGTCTGGAGCCATCAAAGGATCCTGGCGGCTTTTCGTTAGATTAGTCTCCCAGGTTTAAAACTGGAAGCGCGTCCTGAGCGAGAATGAAATATTGGTATAGGCGTCCATCTGCTCGTATTCCCCCTCAAGTGAGAAATAGCTGTACTGGTTATCGGCAGATAGACGGAAACCGGCAATCGGGCCGCCGCCTTCGATATCGCCGCCGGTCAGCGTGAAGGGGGCATCAGGGGTCAGCATAAAGCTGGTGACCGTGTCGGCAATTTCAGCCGAAACATTTTGCTTATAGCCCACCCAGATTTCTGGCCTAATGAAATAGCGGTTATAATTGACGTTCAACAAGGCGGTCGTGCTCAGCATATGACTGTCACGCTTGTCGATATTCAGATCAAAATAGTCACCACCGCCTGTTTCACTGTGCTTGTTTTCACTGAGGGCATAATAATCCGCCAGAATCTGCGGTACAAAGCCAAGGCCGCCACTCTTGTACTCATAGGAGATACCGCCACCGCCGCTGTAGGAAAAGCCATTCCAGTCCGCCTTGGCGAGGTGGCTGACATTGGTCGTCAGGATGTTACGTGTACTTTTAAATGAGGTATAGCCCGCGCCGGCATGCGCCCATGCCTTAATGGGGCCGCTGCGCAGGCGCCAGTAACCGCCCAGGGTCGCATCCGAATTGACCATGGTTTCCTTGGCGACCGCAAAGGTGTCCAGTGGGGTCGCGGAGGTATAAAGCACATACAGGCCCAGCATCTGATTGCCATAGACTTCGCGTTCGCGGCCCACCGCAAAGCTGAAGGCGCTGGCTTCAAACCCGGCCGTGTCGCCATAATCGCGCTTGGTCTTATAGCCATATTCCTGCAACCACCATTGCCCCTGATCATTATCAGGCACAAGGGTGAGGTTGCTAAGTGTCCTATTCAGGGAGGCTGATCCCAGCGACAGGCTTAAGATGTTTTCGCCGGAATAATCCGGGAAATACTGATTATAGACCTGATCGAAACCTTCCTTGGTCAGTTGAGTCACCAACGAAGCGGTCGCGTTTGCATCCGGACGGATAGCCGTCAGAATAGGCGCCAGAGCCTCCGCCTGATTGTCAGAAAACTGCGCCTCGTCTTTGTTTTTGAGGCGTAAGTTCGCATAGAGTTCTGTATTGCCTGAATTGGTACTGATATCTGCATGATAAACATACGGAATGTGATTGTCTAAGGATGAACTCGACAAAGCACCAAGATCAATCGTTGGGGCTGTAATGACGGTGAACTGAGTAGGCGTGATGATTAATTTGTCAGGGCTTAAATTGATGGTTGCGCCATCATCGAATGTGACAGGCCCTGTGCTGATCAGGATGGGGGTGGTGGGTGACGCCGTATTCAGCGTTAAGCCCAGTGAACTGGTTTCGCCGACATGCAGGCTGCTGATGTTGAGTTGTGTACCCGCCAACAGATTGAGATTTCCCGCGTCAATATTAAGCGCAACCGTACCGGTCGCCGCATTGGTCATTTTACCATAATAGGCGGCTTTGTTCATCAGGTTGAAACTGTCGCTGCCTGTTCCAAAATCCAGATTACCGATGATCTGAGCGGCGCTTGCCTGAATGGAATCATTACCGGCGCCCAACTCAACATTACCGGTAAGACTGCCACCATTAAGAATAATCTTATCATCACCGGAACCCAGCAGGACATCACCCAGAATAAAGGGGGCAGGAAGGGTCAAATCCGTAGAAGCGCCAGACAGAACGGTATCGGTTTGGGTAAGGGTCAGCCCAACTGTATTGCTGCGCGTATCAATGGCGATGCCACGACCTGTTTTCGTGTCCACTACGCCATCGCCATTATCATCAGAGGTTGTGACGGTCGCGGATAGGCTATAATTATTATTGAGGGTCGTTAGCGTGTTGGATTGATCGCGAATAGCGGTGGCGTTATTGGTGGATCCTGCACCCGTTGCGTTAATGCCGCCTTTTGCGGCGATATTGATCTTAGGCAGGCTGGCCCCGGCAGCAATATCAACACCATAGGCTGTTTTTTCGCCGATAGATGTGTAGGTAATAGTTCCGTCAGCAGCTATGTTGGGCGTATAGGCCGTCGTGGTTGTGCTTGAGATTGCGCCGTTTACGTCCAGCTGAGGGGTATTGGCACCGCTCATGAAGGACAGAGCTGTAGCCTTGCCGCCGACGGCTGTTGAGGTAATGCTGCCATAGACGCCCACACCATTGGCAATATTTACATCGTGGCCCATGCCACTGAGTTGAACGCCAACCGCATCTACATTCTGATAGAGGCCCTGGGTGTTGATTGTGCCGCGCACCAAAAGACCGTAGTTCACTGAGGGCGGCGAAAGGGCGGTGGCACCGTAGACT
>JBAWDM010000320.1:0-2902 GCA_049590735.1 Asticcacaulis sp.
GCGCTGCACACATTCCAGCGCGAAATCCTCAGGTAAGGACGACAGGACGCGCGCGGCATGATCCGCCTTGATCTTGGACAGCACCACCGCCACCGTCTGAGGATATTCATTCTTCAGGTAGTTGGCCAGAACGGCTTCGTTCACATTGCCCAACTTATCCCACATGGTACGCCCGGCCGGCCCGCGAATTTCCTCCATGAGGGATTCGACTTTTTCCGGCGGCAGGAAATTACCAAGCAAGCGCTGGGTCTGTTCAAACGATCCCATAATAGTGCCGGACGATGACATGCCTGAGACAAACTCAACCAGCAGGTCTTCGACAACGTTCGATGATACCGTCCCAAGCGAGGACATGGCCTGAGAAATTTCCTTGATTTCTTCTTCGTCGAGCGACTGCCACAGGGAGACGTGGTCTTCGCCAAGCGCCAACAGCACCACAGCGGCTTTTTCCACGCCGCTTAAGCGTTTGGCATCATCAATAATGGTTTTACGGGCCAGGTTTGACATTAGCTATCGTGCAACCAACTGCGCAGGATCGACACGGATTCATCCGGATGACGATCGACAAATTCCGAAACCTTCTTTACCGAAGACGCCTTTACCTGACCCTCGATGCGGGCAATATCTATACCCGCAGGATCCTGCATGGCTGCAGCCAATGCGGTCGAATCGCCACCCTGCAGTGCCATCTGACCCGTCTGTGTACCCCCTGCCAGAGCATTGCCGGCTGCCACCGGCCCGCCCGGCCCTGCCAGCACCCCGCCATTAGAAGCCGCCAGATAGCTTTGGGGTGTCGTAATATATTTCAGCAAAGGCCGGCCGATCAGGAACAGGGTCAGCAAGGCCACAATGAACAGAACGGCGACTTCGGCAGCGCGCATAATGTCATTCTTGTCGAAATCAAACAAAGATGATTTAACCGAGGTGCCGCCCATATCCAGCGCGCCGCGATTAAAGCGGATATTGGTCACCTTGATCTGGTCGCCGCGCGCATCGGTAATCCCCACAGCTGCCCGCACCAGATCCTCAATCTTTTTCATGTCTTCGGGTGAGCGCGCCGCATAGACAGGCGCACCCTTACCATCTGCGGCCGGGGTCAATATGCCATCCACGACCACCGCCACAGCCAGCTTTTTGATTTCACCCGGTGCCGTTACCGATGTCGTGGTCGTCTTGGAAATCTCATAATTGGTCAGTTCAGACGTGGTATTGCTTTGGTCGCCCGTAGCCCCTCCGGCGGCGGCGGGCTGGCCACCCGGTATATTATTGGCAGCCGTCACTGCGCCATTTGCCGAACCATCAGCACTTTTGTCTGTGGATTCAGATGTTTGTGTCGAACGCACAACCTGCCCATCCGGATCAAACTGCACCTGCTCACGTGTCACCGCCGTCTGATCCAGATCAGCCGTCACCGTTACGCGCGCCGCGCCCGGCCCGACCACACCCTCAACAATTTCCGTAATGCGTTTGCGCAAGGTATCTTCGACCTCGCTGCGGTGCGCCGCTCCAAGGCCGCTGGCTGTATCAGACCCCTCGCCGCCCGCCGCCAACAGATGGTTGCGATCATCAACAATGGTCACATCGGTAGGCTTGAGGTTGGGCACGGCACTGGCCACCAGATTACGAATAGCGCCGACCTGCTCGCTGTCGGGATTATTACCCGACAGCCCTAAAACGACTGTGGCCTTGGAGGCTTCTGCGGAATCACTAAATAGCTCACGCTTGGGCATGACCAGATGCACGCGAGTCGACGAAATGCCTTTCAGTGTATTGATGGTGCGTGCCAGTTCGCCCTCAAGCGCCCGTTGATTGTCCAGATTCTGCACAAATTCGGTCTGGCCCAGAACCGGCGCCTTGTCGAAAATTTCATAACCCACCGAGGCGGCGGTCGGCAGGCCCTTACTGGCCAACATCATCCGTGCCTTGGCTACGGAATCGCGATCGACCATGATGGTGGAGCCGTCGCCGCGCGCCGAATATTTAATGCCGGCCTGATCCAGAGAGGTGCTGATTTCAGAGGCTTCTTTAAGGTCAAGATTGGAATAAAGCAGAGATTGCGGTTGCGCGCTGACATTCAGAATAATCGCGGCCAGCACGGCGGCTGCCCCGGCTGTCGCGCCCAGTATGGCCGTTAAGCGACCAATGCCGAACTTTTGTAAACCTGAAAAAAAGGATTCCACGCGTTGACGCCCCATCACCACAAAGACAGACGCAACACAACGCCTCTGCCCGAACTAGGCAGTAATTTCCCAGTGCGGGGTTAATTAGGCATTAACGTACGGGTTCATTTGATGAATTTAATCAGCCATCTGTGCGTAAGGCCGGATACGGAGTCTCTGGCCTTCAAGGATATCGGCCTGCAATGCAAATATGACAACGGCCATGCCCGATAAATCAGACATGGCCGTTTGTTCGCTTATTTCAGGCTATGCTTAAGCGCAAGGCTTAGCGATAGCTCTGAATCCTCGTGGTTCTGAGACCGGCCATACCATGTGTTTCAATGGATTTCTGCCAACCCAGGAACTCTTCCGAGGTGATGTTGTAGCGCTCGCACGCTTCGTCAAATGACAAGAGGCCGCCGCGCACAGCAGCCACCACTTCCGCCTTACGACGGATGACCCAACGTTCCGTGCCGCTAGGCGGCAGGTCGTTGAGTGTCAATTTTGCCCCGGTAGGACCAATCACGTATTTTTCGCCTTTGTTATCTCGGCGTTGCTCTTGAAGCATGGCGTTTTGCCTTTGTTACCATCACATACGAGCATCCTACATAACTTCCTATAACATCCGCTTAACCGCCATAGTAAATATGAGGTAAAAATCGCAGTTACAGATCATTAATACTTTGCTAAATATGTTTTAGTTGGCATGCCTTAAGATTAACGCATATTAATAATTATGATTA
>JBAWDM010000321.1:0-4299 GCA_049590735.1 Asticcacaulis sp.
CCCGTAAAAACTGTCACATCTGACCCTTATGGCTACAAACCTCCGCAACAACAGGCGGGCTTTGGCAGTTTGACAGGCTGTGCCCCCTATAGCTGGCTCTTGCCAAATCCGCCTGCGACAGGCATGGAGAAGTGGATAAACCGATAAAGCCCTTAAGGACTTACAGATTTGCGCATCTTGCTGGCAACCGACGCATGGGATCCTCAGGTGAATGGTGTGGTGACGACCCTGCGCCGCACCATTGAGGAATGCGAGAAGCTCGGCCACGAATTCCACATTATTGATTATAACCAGTTCAAAACCGTGTCATGGCCCGACTATCCTGAGGTCAAGCTGGCGCTGGGCTGTTACGAAGAGGTGCGCGAAATCATTCAGGACTATGAGCCGGATGCCATTCACATCGCCACCGAAGGCTTTGTGGGTCTGGCAGCGCGGCGCGTCTGCCAGGAATGGAAGCTGCCCTTTACCACCAGCTATCATACAAAATTTCCCGAATATGTCTCAGCGCGCCTGCCTGTGCCCTTAAGTGTCGGCTATGCCTTTATGCGCTGGTTTCACAAACCGTCCGGCCGGGTTATGGTGGCGACACCGACCTTGCAAAAAGACCTGGAATCGCGTGGGTTTATCAATATTTCGCCATGGACGCGCGGTGTTGATACCGAGATGTTCCGTCCGGGATTAGAGCCCATCAATGGCGACCTGCCCCGCCCCATCATGACCTATGTCGGCCGTATCGCGGTTGAAAAAAACCTCGAAGCCTTCCTGAAGCTTGACCTGCCCGGCACCAAGGTGCTGGTCGGCAAGGGGCCGCAACTGGAAGAACTCAAGGCCAAATATCCGGACGCTGTGTTCCCCGGCCCGCAATTCGGCGAAGACTTAGCGCGTTATTATTGCGACTCGGATGTGTTTGTTTTTCCCTCCCTGACCGACACCTTTGGGTTAGTGATCACCGAAGCCATGGCCACCGGCACCCCCGTGGCCGCCTTTCCGGCGCATGGCCCGATTGACCTCATTCCCGGTTCAGGCGCCGGCGTTATTGATGAAGACCTGAGCATCGCCATCACGGAGGCGCTGAAAATAGACCGCAAAGATGTACGCGCCTATGCCGAGAAATTCTCGTGGCGGGCTTGCGCCGAAGAATTCCTGCGCAATCTGGAGCCCTATCCGGAACCGGCCAAAACACGGCTATGGAACCGGTTACGCCAGCGCGTGCGCCGCAAGAAAAAGACGCACGCCTAAACCAGATGCTTGCGTAATTGCTGTGACAACAGGTCAATCAGCGTCACCGCCACCATAATGACAATCGCAATGGCCGAAACATTGGCATAGTTAAAGCCCTGCAGGTTTTCGAACAAAACCTGACCAATCCCGCCTGCCCCGATCAGGCCTAATATGGTGGCTGACCGTGCATTGGATTCAAACCGGTAAAGCGCAAAAGACGTCCATAGCGGTGCCACCTGCGGGATAATGCCCCAGACAATTTCGTGCAGACGTGATCCGCCGGTGGCGCGAACCCCTTCGACCGGCGCGGTTTCAATGGCCTCTACCGCCTCTGAAAACAGTTTAGCCAGAACACCCGTATTATGCAGGGCCAGGGCCAGAACCCCTGCCAAGGGCCCAAGACCCACAGCTACCAAAAAGGCCGTGCCCAAAACCAGCTCAGGAAACGCCCGCAAAATATTCATAATCGCGCGCATAGGCTGAACAATCCACTGCGGGGCCAGATTGCCGGAACAGACAAGACTTAAGGGTATAGCCATGATCACAGACATCACCGTTCCCCAGATGGCCATTTCAACCGTCAGCCACATCTGAGCCGTATAGATTTTCCAATCGCTGAAATCCGGCTTCAGATAGTCCTTCAGATAATTGCCCGTATTGGCCGAATGATCGACCAGCATGTGCAGATCCTGAATATGCGCATCCCGATAGCTGATAAGCATGGCCGCGAGAAACAGAATGACAAAACCCCAATTGACCATGCGGTTCATAAGGGGTGTCTGCGGCGGTGCCTGAGCGGCCGGATTTACTCTGGCTGTCATGGTTACGAATTCGGCATGGAACTGGCGGCCATGCCGACCGGTGCCTGGGGCGATGCCTTCTCGGCTTGTTCTGCGGCAACCTCAGCCATCTTAGCCTGTGCCGCCTTAATGCCCGCCTCATCCTTTTTGTTGCGCGCCATCTGCAATTCAGCCGAGGCTTCCATCATGCGCACCGTTAGAAAATGGCTGTTATCATCCGGCTTGAGCGGGCCCCACTGCAGATTTTTCAAAATCTCGCGCTCACGATCAGCCTCAGGGCCCGTGCCGGTACCGTAGGTCAGAAAAAAGGACCGCAGCTTCTCCTTTGTGACCGGGTCGAGATCCTTGCGATATTCCATGACATCATTTGGCAGCAGGGGTGATGTCCAGAGAATTTTGACCTTTTTTAACTTGTCAGGCTGAGTCTGGCTGATTTCATCCAAAGCTGTCGAATTATTGGTCGCCGCATCAACAATACCCGCCGATACGGCTTCAAAATTAGCCTGATGGCTGGCTGAGCGCACTGTCTTAAAGCAGGTATTGGGATCAATATTATGCGGCAGAAACAAAAAGGCCAAAGGTGCCAGCGTACCCGATGTTGATTTCACATCCCCCATGCCGAAATTAAGTGTCTTGTCACACGCCAGCAGCTTATCCAGTGTCAGGGTGGATGTGGCCGGTACAATAATCAGGCTGTTATAGCCATCGCGGCCATTGGCATAGGTGGTACGGACAAAGACCTCTCCCTCGGCACGGCGCATGGCTTCAAGGCCCGGCACATTCGAGAACCAGCCGGCCTGAATCTGATTGAAACGCATGGCCTCAATCATGGCCGTATAGGAGTTGGAATAGAAGGGCTTTACCTTAAGGCCTGTCTGCTTTTCCATATCGGCAAAGAGCGGGGCCCAGAACTTGCTCAGGTTTTGCGATTGCTCAACGCTCAAAACGGCAAAACTGATCTCAGTGCGGGGGGCCGCTGCATCGCTTTCCGGCTTTTTGGAACAACCGGCAACAGCCAGTATAAACAGACCGGCCATAGCCAGGGCTGTGACTTTCGTTTTGATATTAAGCCTCATGCGTGTCTCCCCAATAGGCATCTTCAATCTCAGCCCCGTAAATCTCTCTGAGTAAATCATCACTCAGGCCCGTACTGGGCCCGTCATATACAATCTGCCCGTCTTTAAGGGCCAGAATGCGTGTGCAATAGGTCTTGGCGTAATCAACCTGATGCAGGGTGACAATCACGCCCACATGGTTGCGTTCATTCAACTCAACCAACAACTTCATGACCTTGCGGGCCGTCACCGGATCAAGCGAAGCTACTGGCTCATCCGCCAGCACAAGTTGCGCATCCTGCACGATGGCCCGCGCTATAGCGCCGCGTTGTTGCTGCCCGCCGGACAAGGTATTGGCACGTTGCGCGGCCATAGGCGCCACACCGACATGATGAAGCGCGCGCATGATTTTTTGCTTTTCGTCGGCATGCCACAATCCAAAAAGGCCGCGTACGGGCGATATCTTGCCCAAAAGCCCCAGGGCCACATTGGTAAACAGGCTTAAGCGCCCCACCAGATTAAATTGCTGCGCAATCATGCCCATGGTTGAACGCGCCAAACGCACCTGAGGCCCCAGCCGTCCGCCGGACTGCACGGTACGTCCCAGGACCGTCACGCAGCCTTCTGTCTTATCGGTCAGGATCAGCCCCGAAATAGAGCGCAGCAGGGTCGATTTTCCCGAACCGGATGGCCCGATCAAAGCAATACGTTCCGGTCTGTCCATAACAAATGAAACATCCTTCAGGGCCTTATGCCCGGCACCGGCCTTATCGCCTTTGCGGTGATAGGTCTTGCTGATGGTTTTCACATCCACGAGGGGAAGCTCAACTGATGGAGCCATTATTTCACGCACCCTCCGGTCACGGCGATTTTTCAGGTCAGGCTGTGATCTGGCTTTCGTAACCAATCAAGTTAGCCATAAGGCTTTGAGTTTAGCCACGCTTATTGATGCTTTGATGACAAGGGTAACTATTTTACTGTCACAGGGGCGTTCTGACGCCACTTTGGCACGCCTTTGAAAAATATTTTCGCCAAAGCCTTTACAGTTGCGTCTATTCGACTATTTTGCGCGCTTCTTCCGGCGGACCCCGAGTTAAAATGGTCCTGCCTCATTTTCTTCGCAAAGATCCTGTATCTTTAAGGGATTATGAGGCTCAGGCATCGCTGCTAACGCCGGTCTGGGTTTAATTTATCTAAGGGTATGCTGGTGGACAACTACCAAT
>JBAWDM010000322.1:0-6850 GCA_049590735.1 Asticcacaulis sp.
CTCGCTTCCTCGATCCGCACTGACTTTATACCATTTTGCCGCTTCAGCTTGATCCCTTGTCATTGCTGGGCCTTGTTCGTATTCCATCCCCAACGTCAATGCAGGATCGTCTGTGCCTTGCCCATAACCTTGAGCCGCTGACTTTTTCAGCCAGTCCAATCCCAAGTCCTCATTTTTCGAAACCCCGTCTTCGATGATGTACGCGTTTCCGAGGTGATATTCGCCCGCAGCATCGCCTAAATTGGCAGACTTTTGATACCATTGGACCGCTTTAGCTGCGTATCCGTCGGTGCGTTCTTCGCTCAGGTAATAATCACCCAATAAGTCCATTGCAGCAGTATTGCCGCCACCAGCGGCCTTTTGATACCAATTGATTGCAGTATCATCATCGAGCGTTAAAAGGCGCGCCCCTTGATTATCCGTGACATAGTTGTCTTCTCGCATATTCGCGATGTCACTCTCATCCCCGACAGTCTTATAGACGAGATGTTGCTGATCTGGCGTCGTATTATTTAGGTCGTAAAGCCTGCCAAGCATCAACTCTCCGACAGGGTCCCCCAACGCAGCGGCCTTTTTGAAGCTGTTAAACGCAGCAGCAGTATCGGCGCCGACGCCGACGCCGTACTCATAGCGCGCACCCATCACAACAAGAGCGCTACTTAGATTTTGGCCAGCCAGAAATTTGTCACCAAAAATTTTTGCGGGAATCACTTGCGCAGGCTTAGTGCCATAGCTGACTGCACTGCTGATTTTTGCCTCGGTAGCACCTATTTGCCGGTCGATCATCAACCAGCCCACGCCAACCGAGCCAGCCAAAATCGCGACGACACCGAGTGCGCAAGCCACAATGATTTTGGTATTCATTTATCGCCGCCCCATATATTTTCAGCCAGCCCACAATCCCACATAGAAGCACAAAAGAAAATACGTTGATGGCAGGCTATCTTAGGTCATCGTAGCCGCGCACATAAGCAAAGCTATGACGAAGTAAACGGTATGATTTGGCATGCCGGTCCCCTGTTCGTGAAACAGGGAGCAGAGCAAAAGGCTTACAGAACAAGGTGGTTTAACAAAATGAAGGCTGTTTGGTTCCTCGTGAAATTTTTTGCCGCCGAAGAGCATGCTGATGAGTTTTTGAACGGCAAAGTGTACCTGAACCGCCTGTCGTATTTCAAACAGATGGAGGCGGAAGAAGCAGACGGGCGGCCTGATCGCACTGAGGCCGTCATGTGCTGGTGGCAACCCAATGATCTCACCATAACAATCACGGTTCCCGAGCTTGAGCAGGAAATTACGATCACGAAGGCGGATTTGGCTGGCCCAGTGTCAATGTCGGCGGACTTTCACAACCATCTCCATTTATTTTGTACATATGCCGTTTACACCGACGGGTTTGAGATAAAGGATGGGCAAATTGATTGTGAAATCGAGCGAGAAGCTGAGCTTTTAGACCAAATTCACGTTGACGAGCGTTGCTTCAAATTCGGGAAATTCGCGGTAATAATTGCCTTCCAGCCGTTTATCGAGCGGATCAGGTCTGCCTTAACTGGCATGCGACACCATGCCCTTGGCAAGCTCGTTGACTACTACGACGAAGCGACTTTTCACGGCGAAATCGCTGCCAAAGAAATACCATTCAAAAAGCAAAAGGCGTTCAGCTACCAACGAGAATTCCGCATTGCCGTGAATACCGAAACGCTAGGGGACGATCCACTCATCCTTGAGGTCGGAAGCCTAGCTGACTTCTCGGTGAAGGTCGAAGCGAGCAAACTCAATGAGTTAATGCAATTCAAGAAAGACTACTATGCTTCCGATCCACTGACCAAATAAGACACTTCAATTGAAGAAGGTTGCGGAGGTTCTTGTCGTTGGTCGTTTCAGGTACAGGCTACCTCTCCATCCCTCTATCCCGCTCCCGCCCACGATCTCTTTCCGGCGCTAGCATGGCCTGCGTCTTCTGTAACACCTCCGGGTCGCGCGTCATACGCTCTCGCAAGCTATCCAGCACCTTGACCCGGTCCCCTTCTGGCATCCGGTTGTAGTCGTCCACCAACTGCTTTATCGGCTCCGGCATGGCCTTCCACCGGCTGCTATGGTCGGTATATTCAGAGGCCCCCAGCCTTCGCAACGTGGCGACACTGTTGAATTTCTCCAGCGTCCCGGTGATCTCGCGTTGCTGGCGCTGAGCCTCCATCTCCTGAGCGTGTTTTTGAGCCGCCAACTTTTCCATTTCGCCGATCTTGGCGTTGATTGGTGCCTGGTTCCGGAACACTAGCGCCTCGATCTCCGGCTGAAGGCGTAGAACAACCATACCTGCGGCCTGGTTGGCCCGATTCAGCACGTCAGCGCGCTCCATAGCTGCTTTCTGCAGGGCCTGCCGCTCGGTGACCTCCCTGGCCTTAAACAGACCTGTATCATGTAGCCCGGCCCTGATTGGATGCGCTTTCCGCCAGTCCTCTATCTCACGCCCCAGCCCCTGGGCGTTCGCCCTGGTCGTCGCCAGCTCCTCGGCCAAACCGTCCTTCGTCTGCCGTGCCGCTTGCATCTTGGGGTGCCGCTCTACGGCCTTCTCGAACGGCAAGGGTCGGATAAGCTCGATCTCATCCCGTATCTCCCGTGAAGTCATCGCCTTAAGACGAGCACGCTCCCGCTTGTCGCGTTCGGCCTGCAGGTCGATGAGCTGACCGCGCACCTGGTCGCGTTCCGCATTGTTGACCACAACCTGCCGGTTGCCGGCGCCGCGGTCGGTGACAACGCCCCGGCGCTCCATGTCGGTCGCCATCTGTCCCAGGTGCGTCGTAGGCTCTCTATCCACGCCCTGGGCTTCCAGGCTGCGCCCGTCAATGCGCTCGGAACGCCCCGCACGTTCAAGAGCGCCATTGGCGAGGCCTTCCCATAGCCCCCGGATGATCTTCACCTCCTCGGCCGCCGCACCCAGACCCATCTTGCGCCGGTCGGAATCCGACAGCTCAATAATGGTCTTGGCCCCCATGACGAGCTGACCGTCATCGCCCCGGATAACCTCCCGTGTCGTCGTCAGGATATGCGCATGGTGGTTACGGTTATCGCCCTCCCGGTCGGGCATATGAACGGCGATGTCCACGCCGACGCCGTAGCGCTTCGCCAGTTCGACCCCGAACTCCCGAGCTAGGTCAGCCCGGCCTTGGGAGTCCAGCTCGGCTGGCAGGGCGACGATCCATTCACGGGCTGTGCGGCTATCCTTCCGCTTTTCCGCGAACTCCGCTGCATTCCATAAGTCTCCGCGATCGACAGTGCTCCCATCCGCCAAGACCGCTTCTGCCGACACCACGCCGCCCTTACGGGTGTAATCATGGACGAGGCCGGTGCGCTCGTCGGTCAGCTCCTGGCCCGCACGGTAGGCCGCCGCTGCCACGGCGGATCGTCCCGACGAACGGGCGATGGGCTTGGTGCTGGCGTGATAAATGGCCACAGAGCTTCCAACGACAATGACAAACAACGAACGGGTGCAGGGGCTGTGCCCTTGCCCTGCGGAGCAGCTTACTTTCTTCCTTGCCTGAGCACTGAGTTGCCAGCGTAGCGCCAGCAACTCGTAAGTGCGCACTTCGTGATATTTGCCACAAACGCTGTAATCTGTATATTGAAATGAACACGGCTGGAAGGACGGGAGAATGACCCAAACGATTGAGCAGAAAATAGCCGCCAAGGAGGCCGAACTGGCACGCCTGCGCCTGCGTTCCCGTCAGCTCGAAAACGGCCAGAAGATTATCCTCGGCGGGCTGCTGCTACAGTCCGTCCGGACAGATCCGGTTATGCGGAAATGGCTGATCAGTGAGGCAAAGAAGCACGTCACCCGCGAAGCCGACAAGAACCGGCTGGCTCCCTTGATCGAGGAGCTGAAGAGAATAGGGGTGTGATGACCTGAACAGGTGCTTTTTCCATATTGGTGTGATAAAGTGTTCAAAAGTAACACCAAGGGAATGTTGAATATGAGAGCCCAAGCCACGACGAGCGTTAAGCTCGACCCAGATGTGAAGGATCGGATGCAACGCCTAGCCTCTTCACGACACAGTAGCACCCACAAGCTGATGATAGAGGCCATAGAGCAATATATCGAAAGGGAAGAGCTTCGACATAGCGCACGTCAAGAGGCTCTTAGCGCGTGGGAGGGCTACCAAGCTACAGGCCTGCATGTCACCGGCGCAGAGGCCGATGCGTGGCTAGCGAAGCTCGAAGCGGGTGATAACTCGGAGCCGCCTGAATGCCACGTTTGATTTGGTCACCGCCTGCCCTCAGGGCAATTGCCCAACGCTATAAATTTTTGAAGGATAAAAATCCTGAGGCAGCCAAACGCGCTATTGGAGCCATTCGGCAGGGGGTGAAGCTTCTGGCTGATCATCCGCAGGCCGGACGCCCGATGGACGATATGCCGCTAGAATTCAGGGAATGGCCTGTCAGCTTTGGTGCTGGTGGTTACGTCGTTTTCTATCGATTTGACGAGTCGGACATCACGATACTGAACGTAAAGCATAACCGTGAAATGGGGTATAGTTAGCCGTAAATTGGCACTTATCCACAGGCACCTAGTGTTATATATGTGTTAAATATAGTGTTACGCCAAAAAATTTCTCTATAACCACTTCAATTAAATGAGGTATTTTATCCACAGCGTGTGTGATAACACGAAAGAATGTGTGTGATAACACGAAAGAATGTGTGTGATAACACGAAAGACCGCTTGCCTGTGGGTGAAAGCACGATAGGTTACTCTGGTGAGTGATAACACGAATCCTTTTGACGCCTCTCCTCTCCTGCCGGATCGCCATCCGCAGCAGGATTTTTTCGTCTGCGACATCTTCGATGCGGCTCCTAAAGGCGATATGGCTGCAATGGAGCATCCAATTTTCAGCATTGCCACCAAACCCGACATGAAAGCTCGGCAATACGAGCACGGGAAAAATTTCGTCCGGGTAGCACCGTCAGAACTTGGGCTCGCCACCGTGCATGACCGTGATGTGCTTATCTACTGCATCAGCCAACTTATTGCCGCTCAAAATCTGGAACAGCCTGTGAGCCAGGTTTTACGTTTCAAAGCTTATGATCTTTTGGTTGCAACCAATCGCGGCACCGATGGGAGAGGCTACGAACAGCTTCGCGCGGCATTTAAGCGGCTTCAAGGAACTCAAATAGAAACAAATATAACCACGGACAGTGCGGAACAACTTGATATTTTCAGCATGATTGATCGCGTAAAAATAATAAGACAAACTCGTGAAGGGCGGATGCAGGAAGTGGAGGTCAGGCTTTCTGATTGGGTTTTTAACGCCATTCGGGCCAAGGAAGTCTTGACCCTACATCGTGACTATTTTCGACTGCGAAAGCCTTTGGAGCGCCGTCTGTATGAAATTGCACGCAAGCACTGCGGACAACAGGCAAAATGGGCGATTTCTTTAAACAAGCTGCATCAGAAATGCGGCTCGAACTCCACAGAACGGGAGTTTAGGCGGCTAGTGCGCAATATTATCGACGAAGACGTGCAACACGGCCATATGCCCGATTATGCCCTAGCAATGGCAGATGACATCGTAACCTTCACCAACCGCCGCACAGAGGCCAGGAATGGCACTAAGCTCTCCGCGCACGGCAATAGCAGCCGAGAGCCTATAATCGACCCTGAGACCTTTGCAAGGGCCCGTAAAGTGGCACCAGGCTATGACGTACAGGTACTGTTTCGGGATTGGGTAGCGTTTTGGAGAGAAAAAGGTTCTCCGGCCCTGAAAAGCCCCGATGCGGCCTTTCTCGGATTCTGCCAAAAGCGCCCAGCGCTACGCTAATCACCATAGACGACATGAGCAAATTACTTTTCAATGTCACTAACGATGTTAGGTTTCATTTTATAAAGATATTAGGACATGAAAGGGAGGCGTTACACCATGAGAGTTAGCGCGTCACAGGCAGCGAAGGCTACTGGAAAAAGTATACCCACGATAACACGGGCCATCCAAAGCGGTAAAATATCAGGAGAGCCGCATGGGAAAGGCTGGCTTATTGATACCGCCGAACTACACCGCGTTTTCCCGCCCGTAAAATTCGCCCCTAACAATGTTAGTAACGAACATCCTAATATGTTAGGACATGAAACCCAAGAAAGCTCCAATAGTTACGGGGCGTTACAGCGGGAAATTGAGGGATTACGTGAACGATTGCAGGATAAAGACGCCGTGATCGAGGATTTACGGACTGATAGGAACCATTGGCGCGATCTAGCCGAAACAACGACCCGGCTTTTACCAGCCCCCGCCCAATCAACCGCCTCAGAGCCTAAGCGCCCGTGGTGGGGCCGCGTCTTTGGCGGCTAATTCGCATTATGGGAAATTTTCCACAATAAAAACAAAGTGTTCGCAAGACTAAATCGGTCGCGAGCGACAGCCGGTGCGCGAAGTCAGTATAAACGGGTATTTCACAGGCTCAAAAAGGCGACACAATCGCCGGGAATACTACACCTAACACAAAGAATGGCGACGGCCGGTTCAAACCAAAAAGATCGCGCGGCTAGTGGCTCGCGGACGCTTGAGCGGTGGCCAGTTGGCTGGGGGTCATCTGAGTTTCAAGCAGGTTGAGTGCGTCAGCCGCACCCGGAGCCTCTTTGGCAGCCGCGAAATTCAATAATTTGTATGCAGCGACATAGTCTCTCTCTACGCCAACTCCCTTGGCGTACATTTGCCCCAAATCACGGGCACCAAGCTCGCTTCCTCGATCCGCACTGACTTTATACCATTTTGCCGCTTCAGCTTGATCCCTTGTCATTGCTGGGCCTTGTTCGTATTCCATCCCCAACGTCAATGCAGGATCGTCTGTGCCTTGCCCATAA
>JBAWDM010000323.1:0-10604 GCA_049590735.1 Asticcacaulis sp.
ATCCTGCGCAAAGACCATTCCCTCAAAGACGCTTATGCCGCGTTTGATGATAAGAAATACGCCGAAGCACTTGATATGTTTCAAAAATCTTACAGCAAGATCGGCTATGAACAGGCGGCCTTTATGGCCGGAAAAATGTATCTGGCGGGTCTGGGCACTCAACGGGACACGGCTCAGGCTATTGTTTGGCTGAAAAAAGTCGCCGAAGCGCGTTTTGCCCCCGGCGATGAACAAGGCTTTGATCCGGCTGATCCGTATTTCATGAGCACGCGTTCAGATGCGACCATGACTCTGGCTAAGATATACATGACGGGGTGGGATGTGCCGCAAAACCCAAAGGAAGCCCGCAAATGGTATGCTAAGGCCGACAGTATTGGCTACACGCCTGCCACCTATATTCTGGGGCAGATCTACCAAAAAGGCTATGCGGGCAATCCGGACATGACCAGGGCCATGACCTATTACACCAAGGCCGGCAAGGACGGGTTTACATCAGCCCAATATGCTTTGGGCATGATCTATTATAGTGGCGAAGACGGGGTGACGGCGGACACGAAACTGGCGGCCCAATGGTTGCTGGCGGCCGCGAGTGGTGGCGAGGCCGATGCCCTTTATACGGTTGGCCAGATGTATGATGAGGGCGATACCCTGCCGCAGGATACCCAAAAAGCGCTGGCCTATTATAAGGCCGCAGCACTCAAGGATCAGCCGGAGGCGCAATATGCGCTGGGCACCTATTTCTATGCCGGTGAGGCCTTGACCAAAGATTTATCCGTTGCCCGCCAATGGTTTGCCCGCGCCGCCGTTAATGGCCATGCTGAGGCTATGTACAATCTGGCGGCCATGCTATCCCAGGGTCAGGGCGGCGATAAGGATATGGTTATGGCCTATAGCTGGTTCAGATTGGCCGCCATGTCCGGTCTGGAAAAAGCCACACCCGCCGCCCAAGCCACCAAAACCAAACTCAGCAAAGATGAGGTCGCAAAAGCCGAATCCCTGCTCAATCCACCGGCAGCTTCGTAAAGATACGCCGGCCTGTAACCGGATTGGACACTAAAGCGTATAAGGCTTCATGGCACACACGCATCCCCTTACACGCTATTTCACTATGCCCGCTCTGGCCGGTCTTTTGATCACATTGGCAGCCTGTAGCCAAGGCGCGCAAGCCGGGCCTGCGCGTCCGGTCGTCGTTGAATTGTTCACAAGTCAGGGCTGCTCGTCGTGCCCGCCGGCTAATGCCACACTTAACCAACTGGCTGACCGAAAAGACGTGCTGGCTCTGAGCTTCGGGGTCATCTATTGGGATTATCTCGGCTGGAAGGACACCTTCGCCAGTCAGGCCAACACACAAAGGCAGTATGACTACGCGAAGGGCTTACACCACGAGGGCGTCTACACGCCGCAAATGGTGATTGATGGACGCAAGGATACGACCGGTCAAAGCCTGTCGCAGGTCGAACCGCTCATTAAATCGGCAAAAAATAGCAATGATGGCCCTGCCCTTACCCTCAGCGCCGATAAGGTGACAATTGCTGCCGCCCCTCAGAAAATAGCTCAGGTTTGGTTGGTGCATTATGACCCACGCATCGTGCAGGTGCCGATCAATCGCGGTGAAAACGCGGGCCGCACCTTGCCACACAGAAATGTCGTGCACGAACTTGTGAAACTGGGCACCTATTCAGGTCAGGCGGCTAAGTTCAGCCTGCCTAAAAGTAAGGTTCCGGGACTCAAAACTGCCGTATTGGTGCAGGCGGGCACAGGCGGCGCAATAGTGTCGGCGGCGACAAATTAGGTCTTACGCCTCGCTTCCAATCGTGCATGCAGCGAGGACGTATCCCAGCGCGCACCACCCATGGCCTGAACCTCGCTATAGAACTGATCCACTAAGGCGGCGACCGCCACATGCGCCCCGTTATGACGCGCTTCCTCCAGCGCAATACCCAAATCCTTACGCATCCAATCGACGGCAAAGCCAAACGCATACGCGTCCTCACTCATGGTCTTCCAGCGATTGCTCATCTGCCATGATCCCGCCGCCCCCGCCGAGATGGCGTTGAATACCAGGTCAGGATCAAGACCGGCACACCGGCTGAAATGCAGGGCTTCGGCTACACCCTGAACCGCACCGGCAATAGCAATCTGATTGCACATCTTGGCAGTCTGGCCCGCTCCAGCTTCGCCCAAAAGGGTGATAGATTTGGTATAGGGGGTCACCAGACTTGCCACGCTAGCGAAGTTTTGCTCAGGTCCGCCCACCATGACCGACAATTGTCCGTTGATCGCCCCTGCCTGCCCACCCGACACAGGCGCATCATAAAAAATCACGCCTTTTGAAAGACATAGATCAGACATTTCACGCGCCAGTTTAGCCGAAGTCGTGGTGTGATCTATCAAAAAAACGCCCGGATTCATGTGAAGCACGGCGGTCGTGACGGCGTCTCGCACATCCTCATCGCGGCCCACGCATAACAATACGGCCTCCGCATCCCTTACCGCCGTCGCGATGTTATCCGAAGCTGTGCCGCCATACTCACTGGCCCAATCCGTAGCTTTCGCTTGCGTGCGGTTATAGCCATGAACCGTATGTCCGGCCTTAATCAGATGACCGGCCATCGGCCCGCCCATGACGCCCAAACCGATAAAACCTAAGCGCATGATGCGTCTCCGATCTGTCCGTATTGGCCGCGAAAAAAAGTCAGGGCCGGTTGGGCCGAATCGGCGTCAAACGCCTCGACCTGCCCGACAATCACCAGATGATCACCAATCATGCGTGTTTCATAAAGCGCGCAACTTAGAAAGGCGGCCACGTCATTTAGACGTAAAGGATGCTGCTCGCTAATCAGATTTTCCTGCGGCAGGATGTGGGCATTTTCGCGGGCAAAACGACGCGACAGCTTTTCCTGATTGCCGCTCAATATATTAATGCCAAAGACCGGCGCCGTAGCAAAAACCTCATCTCGGTGCGCCTTGAGATCAAGACACCATTGCACAAGTGGCGGGTCCAGAGACACGGAGCTAAAGGAGTTGGCGGTTATGCCGACAACATGGCCGTCAATATGGTCAGGATCAGCCGTGGTGATGACGCAAACCCCCGTTGCGAACCCCCCAAGCGTGTGCCGTAAGGCTCTTTTATCCATCATCCTGCCTCACCTGTTAAAACCACGCATGCTTAAGGACGTAAATCACACGCCCCCGCAAAGCAATCACCGCAAGGCTTTTTTCACGAAAATCAGCATACAACGCGAAGGCCTCAATACGCTATTAACGTTAACGCAGCTAGGATGGCCCTTAGTTTTACAAGATGGCATGACCTATGGCTAACCGCGACGCGCCGATCATTATCAAAAAAGTGAAAAAGGTGTCCGGTGGCGGCCATCACGGTGGCGCCTGGAAGGTGGCCTATGCCGACTTTGTGACGGCCATGATGGCCTTTTTCCTGTTGATGTGGCTGATTAACACAACCAGCCCGGAACAAAAGCGCGGCGTGGCCGATTATTTCGCTCCTGCCAATGTGTCTCAGTCCACCAGTGGCTCAGGCGGCATTCTGGGCGGACAGGCGCTGGGCAAGGATGGCGATAAAAACGAAGGCACAATGGCCTTTATTGACCAGATGGCGCCGCAACCGCCGGAGACTCAGGATGAAGACTCAAAGCCTGTTCAGTCTGAGACGGGCGGAGGTACAGATGCTGATTCACCCAGTGAAAGTGATGCACAACGCCGCGAACAGCAGGCCTTCCAGAGTGCCGCCGAATCCCTGCGGCAGGCCTTGCAGGACATGCCTGAGCTGGCAGAACTGTCGAAAAACATACTGGTGGACCAGACCCCCGAAGGGCTGCGTATTCAACTGATCGATCAGGAAGGCCGTTCGATGTTCAATGAGAACTCGACCCAGCCTAACCCCAGAGCGAAACTGCTGTTGCGGGCTGTGGCCAAGATTGTGAACCAGTTGCCAAACCGCGTGTCGATTACCGGCCACACCAGTGGCACGATCGGCCAAAGCGGTCAAAACGCCAGTGACTGGGGTCTGTCCAGTGCCCGCGCCGATGCCGCCCGCGCCATTTTGCAAAGCTCCGGCGTCGATCAGGATCGAATCGCACAGGTGTCCGGCAAGGCCGCCAAGGAACCGCTCTATCCGGATGATCCCTCTTTGGCCGGCAATCGGCGTATCGCCATTGTTCTGTTGCGTGAAGCGCCGGTTTTGCCGCAAAACTAAGACCTTACCCGTTCAGACGACACATGCCCTGAAAAGCAATTCAGACTTATGCGTTTGTGACTTGCAGCCCTGTGAAAATTGCGTTCAACTGTCTGAACACTCCGGTATTTAAGACAGAAGGCGGCCCCTTAAGCATGAGCGAGCATTTTCCCGGCCGAAAGCTCAGATATTACCTGACCATACCCGGCCCATGCCCCTATCTGCCCGGTCAGGAAGAACGCAAGGTCTTTGTGCATCTGCCGCCGCTTGAGGCCGTCAGTGTCAATGATCAGTTATCCGGTATTGGTTTTCGCCGCTCGCAAAATATCGCCTACAGACCGGCCTGCCAAAACTGCCGCGCCTGCCAGAGTGTGCGCATTCCGGTGAAACGCTACGCGTTTTCCAAATCCGACCGTCGCGTCCTTAAAGCCAATGCCGACCTGACCAAAACCTTTACCGAAGCCGAAGCCACACGCGAACAGTTCGATCTGCTGCAACGTTATTTGCTGGCGCGCCATCCGGACGGCGGCATGATGGATATGAGCTGGCCCGATCTGGTGGCGATGGTCGAAGATACGCTGGTGCGAACCCACATGATTGAATACAGGCTGAATGACACGCTTGTGGCTTGCGTGCTGGTCGATGCGCTCAATGACGGCTTATCACTGGTCTATAGTTTTTATGAACCCGACCTCAAATCGCGCAGCCTTGGGCATTACATCATCCTTGATCATGTCGATCAGGCCCATCGCTCGGGTTATGACTATGTGTACCTTGGATACTGGGTCAAGGACTCGCCCAAGATGGATTATAAGGTACGCTATCAGCCGCTTGAGGGATTAACCGATCTCGGCTGGCAGACGATCAACCCAAAACTGACTTAAAGACGCAGCTTTCTCAGACCTCTGGGTGCAATGCGGCCCACACTGGCGCGCTTGCCCATATAGTCTTTGACATCCTTAAACTCGCGCATCTTGCCCGAACCGTCATACCAGACGGCACCGGTTTCTGAGCTATAGATGGCAATATCCTTCAGGCCGCCATCCTTATAGCCCTGAAGTTTCACGCCCTTGCCACGCGCCATTTCCGGCAGCTCCGCCACCGGATAGGTCAGAACCTTGTTGTTCTCACCCAATACCAGAACCCTGTCACCGGTCACAGGCAAGGCGGCAAAGGCTTCTGTACCCTCAGCATTCAAAACCTGTTTACCGGCACGCTTATTGGCCACGGCATCGTCTTCGTTCATGACAAAGCCATAGCCGTTTTTGGACACCATCATGCGCTTTTGACCGGGCGTCAGCATAAAGACGGTGACAATACGCGCTGCTTCTTCGATATCGAGCATCAGGCGCAGAGGCTCTCCATGGCCACGCGCCGACGGCAGCTTATCACAGCCCAGCGTCAGGAACCGGCCATCTGACGTCAGAATCAGCAGCTTGTCCGTAGTAAAGCCCGGCACCAGATAGCCCAGTTCATCGCCTTCTTTGAATTTCAGCTCTGACGGATCCTCGACCTTGCCCTTGGTGGCGCGAATCCAGCCGCGTTGCGACAGGATGACCGTGATCGGCTCTTTGGGCAGATAGGATTCTATCGCCGCGATTTCGATACCCGCGGGTGCCTCCATAAAGGTGGTGCGGCGTGGCGATGGCAGTTTTTTGCGCACCTCGGCCAATTGCTGATCGATGCGTTTCCATTGCAGTTTTTCACTGCCCAGCAAGGTCTTGATACCATCGCGCTCTTCGGAGAGCTTTTTATGCTCATCGGCAATGGTCATTTCCTCAAGCCGTGCCAACTGACGCAGACGTGTATCGAGGATGTAATCAGCCTGCATTTCCGACAGGCTGAATCTCGCCATCAAGACATCGCGCGGTTTTTCGTCCTCGCGGATAATGCGGATCACCTCATCCAGATTGAGGAAGGCAATCATCAGGCCGTCAAGCAAATGCAGGCGCTTTTCAATGCGATCCAGCCGCCAGTTTGACATGCGAATCAGCACCACGCGGCGGTGGTCTAAAAAGGCCGTCAGACAGGCCTTCAGCCCCAGAACACGTGGCGTTCCACTGGCTTCGAGCACATTCATATTGACCGAAAATCGTGTTTCCAGATCAGAAATGCGGAACAGGCTTTCCATCAGAACTTCGGGTTCGATATTGCGCGATTTCGGCTCCAGGATCAGGCGGATGGCTTCGTCCGATTCATCGCGCACATCCCCCAGCAAAGGCGCTTTTTTGTTCTCAATCAGGTCTGCCAGTTGCTCAATCAGACGCGATTTTTGCACATAGTACGGAATTTCACGCACAATTATGCGCCAGCCGCCCCGCCCCGTATCTTCGACCTCATAACGGGCGCGCGTGCGAATAGAGCCCCTGCCCGTCTTATAGGATTCCAAAATCGAAGCGCGGCTTTCGACACAGATGCCGCCGGTCGGAAAATCAGGGCCGGGAATAAAGTCTATCAGTTCTTCGGTCGTGGTGTCCGGCTGGCTTAATAACTTGCGGCAGGCCTCAATCAGTTCGCCGGCATTATGCGGCGGAATGGACGTTGCCATCCCCACCGCAATGCCCGTCGCGCCATTGGCCAGCAGATTAGGAAAACCTGCGGGTAAAACGACCGGCTCTTCGTCCTGATCGTCATAGGTGGCGCGAAAATCAACCGCATCTTCGTTGATGCCGTCCAGAAGCAGCATGGCCGCCGTGGTCAGGCGGCATTCGGTGTAACGCATGGCGGCGGCATTATCGCCATCAATATTGCCGAAATTGCCCTGACCTTCGACCAGTTGATAGCGTTGCGAGAAATCCTGCGCTAAGCGCACCAGCGCATCATAGATGGACTGGTCGCCATGCGGGTGAAAATTACCCATCACCTCGCCGACCACCTTGGCGCATTTACGCGCCGCCGCTTCGGGCGACAAGCGCATATTGCTCATGGCATACATGATGCGGCGGTGAACCGGCTTCATGCCGTCACGCACATCGGGCAAGGCCCGGTGCATTATGGTCGATAAAGCATAGGCGAGATAGCGCTTGGACAGCGCATCGCTCATGGGCTCGTCAAGAATACGCCCGCCGGCGTCATCAGGAATCACTGCATTACTCATGCCCACAGCCTAGGACATGCCCGGTTTGGCGGCAAGAGCCCGCATAAACCCGCAAGCTGTATCGCCATGAATTTTTAAGAATACTGCCTGATAGCGCTCACACAAAAAGCATTGCCATTATCGAAAAACACAGACTATGTTGTGACGCGTAAAAAAATCGGTGAAAAACACCTTACGTAACAGGGAAGAAAACATGTCAGGCCAAGTGCTTCTCGGCGATCTGAGCAATAGTTCATATCTAAAACTGGCGCTGGCGCGTCCCGGCGAACGGCCCGGCGAAGCCCCCGCTTTTCCTGCCGCTCGCTTGAAGATCTGGATGCCTCCATCGAAGATTTTTTAAGTGCCTACGATCATCCCGAACTCACCGGTGCCGCTTTCAGCGCCTGCGGATGGGAAAATCACGGCGGCCTGACCATGCCCAATGATGATTATGCGGTTGAGCGCAACTGGCTCAAAGAACGACTGGATGTTCAACGCATTAATCTGATCAATAACTGCGTTTCCATGGGCTTGTCTCTTGAGCGGCTGCGCCCGGACGAACAGGTTCAGATATCCGTTGGCACCACTGACCCCATGCAGACACGGGCCCTGATTGGCATTTCCAGTGGTCTGGGCACGGTCGCCCTGATCACGGATGACCTCAATCATATTGTCGCCCTGCCCTGTGAAGGGGGCCATAGTGACCTGCCGGCCACCAATGCCAAAGAACAGGCAGTGCTTGATCTGATGATAAAGAAGTACGGCCATGTGTCTCGCGAACGCGCCGTTTCGCTTCTGGGGCTTCAGGAAGTCTGGCGCTGCCTGAATTTGCTGGAGGGCGGTGAAGCGCGCACACCGGCTGCCGAAGAAGTGGTGGCCATGGCCTGTTCCGATGACCCTCTGGCGCTTGAAACCATCCATATGGTGACCAGTTTCTGGCCTCTACGGCTTCAGATATGGCTTTGTTCTGCGGCGCACGCGGCGGTGTCTATCTCGGCGGTGAGTTTTTCGACCTGATCGGGGATCTGTTCGATTATGAACATTTTCGTCAGCGTTATGCCGATAAAGGCCGCTTAAGCCATTATGTCGGCGACATACCTGTCTTTATGCTGAAAACCTCTGAGCCGGAGCTGATTGGCCTCAGTACGCTGTTTGCCTAAAAAAGGGCATCCACTTCGCTCTGGGCGCATTTAGCCGCCTGCGCCCTTCCGTGGATATGTGAATCCATTTCAAGGACAAGGGCCTGCATGTCCTGCAAACGACCCGTCAGGTCTGCGCGCGCAGCATCGTCTTCCGGATTGGAACTCAGCAGGATTTCAATGGAGGATTCAAAAACAGTCAGAGCGCGATTACACACCTCATCAAAGGCGGCGCGTATCTCTGTCGGCGCATGATAATAGGCGGATATGACAACATCCTTTAGCTCAAAGCCTGAATGTTCAAAATGTTCAACATAGTCACGCCGGTGCCAGTTCATCAGTTCTTCGGCCATGTCGGGCATATCCAGCCCCATCTCAAACAGCATAATGGCTTCGTTGAACAGATTAAGATAATCCGTTGCCAATCCGGTGACCGGATTAACATTGGCATCCAATATGTCCTGTGCCTTATATTGCATCATACGTGATCGTCTTGCCCATTCCCCGGAAACATTAACTATGGCACACATCCCTTACCAAAAAATGGATAGGGTTATGGCCTGCCGGACAAGGCCGCCTTTAAGCGGTTCCGAATATCGGGCAAGGGTCGGTTATAGGGATGAAAAACATAACGTTCCAGAAAAAATCCTGTCAGATCAAGGCCTTTTATAATATCGGCAGCCGGCATGCCGGCTTGTGCCGACAACATAAATCCCGGCAGGGCCAATAATTTATCCCGATACGGCTCACCGGCTATCCGGCTGACCGCCCGCCCTGATTTCGGACTGACATAGATCAGATCATCCGCACTACCACTGACGGCGCAGGCCTTGAGATCAAGGCCAAACCCAAGCACCTCCAGCAATCCGGCCTCATAACGTACATAGACGACCGGCCAGATATCTTCAAAACCAAACAAGTCTATAAGGCCCGATAACGCATGATAGGCGCCCGGATGCGGCTCCCGTTCCGGCAAGGCCTTTTGGGTGATCACACAGGCGCATTGCAAACCCAGCAAACCGATCGGGTCATCCAGCAAATCCGGCGAACCCCTGCTCGCCTCTAAGGTCGCAGCGCCCAGTTGATCGGCATGGCGCGCACGGTAGCTGAACACGACACGGGCGCCTGCCTGCAAAAGCGGCTTGATACGGCGCGAAGCCCCGCCGGCAATATGAGCGGCCTGAACACCATGATGTTCGGTCAGCACATGCACTATCGCGCCGGTTTCGCCGTGAGAACGGGCCGAAAGCACAATGGCGTCGTCTTCAAATTCCATTTGGGCCCTGTAGCAAACTGGTCAACCCGAAACTGTCAGGATTCGTATTCAAGTCCGAATTGCGCATAAAGGGCGCGGTCTTCGCTCCAGCGCTCCTCGACCTTGACATGCAAAAACAGATGCACCTGACGGTCAAGCAGCTTGCCCAGTTCTTCACGCGCCTTCATGCCGATCCATTTCAGGGTCTGGCCATTTTTACCCAGTACAATCGGACGCTGGCTGTCGCGTTCAACAAAGATGGTTTGCTCAATACGCGCTGAACCATCGGGCATGTCTTTGAATTCTGTTGTGATCACTGCGGCTGAATAGGGCAGTTCTTCGTGAACCCGCAAAAACAACTTTTCGCGGGTGATTTCCGCCGCCAGAATCCGCACAGGCGCATCCGCCGCCTGATCCGCCGGATATAACCACGGCCCTTCCGGCATGCGTTTCACCAATGCCGCGCGTAAATCTTTGACGCCATGACCTTTTTCTGCGGATATCATCAGGACATCTTCGAAGACTCCGGTCTGATAAAGTTCATCAGCAATCGCCAGAAGGTTTTCGCTTTTCATCAGATCTATTTTGTTGAGCGCCAAAATCGCCCGCGCCTGATTGTCCTGAAGGCCCTTGACGATCATATCGACATCCTCAACCGCCTTGTGGTCGGCACCCGTGGCTTTAACGTCGACTCCCGGATGTTTGACCGCCAATTGCGCGGCGGCATCCACCAGCAGCACGATGCAATCGGCATCCTGAGCCCCGCTCCAGGCCGATTTGACCATGGCGCGGTCTAACCTGCGGCGCGGTTTAAAAATACCCGGCGTATCGACCAAAATCATCTGGCAATCGCCATCCAGCGCAATACCCCTGACCGGAAAGCGTGTGGTTTGCACTTTTTGCGTCACGATAGAGACCTTGGTGCCAACAAGCTGGTTCACC
>JBAWDM010000324.1:0-9301 GCA_049590735.1 Asticcacaulis sp.
TTTGGCACACGCTCCAGCACAGCCTTTTCAGGATTATCGAAAGCGGCCGTGGCGGCACCCAATTGGGTCAGATTATCAGTATAATGGCTCATGCCATGGGTATATCTCACAGACGCAAACGATAGCAAGGTCTGCGTACGGTGCCTGTGACGCGGTTAATGCAGGTGCGGATATGTACGGCCGATGTTTACGTCTACGTAAGCTTAATGGCTTTTGTTTACCTGAATCCGTCCACCTGCGCCAAATTTACCATGTTTTAGACTAAAGTTAGACCTTTTATGCACCGCGTGATCACAGTTTTGTGAAATAAGCTCTTGCAGTGCACGCGTAAAATCGCTATGAAAAAACCTATGGGCCTGGGTCATTTCCTGGCGCTCTGAATGTCAGATATAGGATATGATCATATGACTTCCAAGATCATTCGCGTCGCACTTATTGCGTCTCTTGCCGCCATGTCTTTGTCGGTTTCCGCCTGCCAAAAGCCTGCCGCCATCGAAGATGCTTCTTCCGAAGCAGCGATGGCGCCCGCAGAGGCTATGTCTGACTCCGCCGCTGACTCAATGGCGGTTACGGATGCAGCTGTGGCTGCATCACCTGCCGCTACCGAAGCTTCATCCGAAGCTGCTCACTAACTTCACCCCATTTGAAACGCATTTACAATATCTGTAGTGCTTTCAATAGGTTCAGAAACAGTTTCTGTGCCTTCCATCTCTATCAAGGGAATTGATCCATGACCTCCAAGATCGTTCGCGTTGCACTCGTTGCCGCTGTTGCCGTTGCTGCTCTTTCCGTAGCTGCCTGTACGCCTAAGCCCGTCGCTGAAGAAGCTGCTGCTTCTGCAGACGCCGTTTCGGAAGCCGTTGTTGAATCGGCTGCCATGGCCGGCGAATCCGCTTCGGAAGCCGTTGTTGAATCGGCTGCTGCTGCTTCTTCGATGTAAGTTCTGACCTTTGGGGCTTCCCCGAAGCACATGAATTGAAAAGCTTGAAAAAGGGTCGCCATCTGGTGGCCCTTTTTTATTTTGCGCTCCGCGTGGGATATATATGTCATCTAATGATCCCCAACTCTATTTTGCTGAAGACGGCGCGCCACGCTCGGCGCGGTTCGATGACATCTATTATTCACTGCAGGACGGCTTAAGCGAATCGCGGGCGGTGTTCCTGAACGGCTGTCATATGCCTCAGGTCTGGGGGGGGCGTTCAGACTTCACGGTGCTGGAGCTGGGTTTTGGCACGGGCCTGAATATAGCGGCCCTGATGCAGCTTTGGTCGCAAACACGACCTTCAGGTGCGCATCTCCATATTGTCTCTGTCGAAGGCTATCTGATGAGCCGTGAAGCCGCCGCTCAGGCTCTGGCGAACTGGCCGGAACTGGCCCCGTTCAGTGAGGCTCTGTTGGCGCAATGGCCCAAGGCGCGCACCGGCTTTCATTATATGGACTTTCCGGCATGGGGCATCAGCCTGATGATCGGGCTGATGGATGTGCGTTTGGCGTTAAGCGCGTGGGCGGGCAAGGCGGATGCCATCTTTCTGGATGGATTTTCACCGGCCCTTAACCGCGATATGTGGGCCGAAGATGTATTGGCGCTGATTGCACAGAAATCAAAGCCAGGCGCGCGACTGGCCACGTTTACGGTGGCTGGCTTTGTGCGGCGGGGCTTGCAGGCGGCGGGTTTTGATGTCGAAAAATGCCCCGGTTTTGGCCGCAAAAAAGAGCGGCTTGAGGCCATTTTGGCGGGTGAGCTGACTGATGGCGCGACACGGCCTCATAAGATGGCCATAATAGGCGCCGGAATTGCCGGTTGTGCGCTTGTGCATCAGGCGCGGCTGATGGGACTTGAGGCTGATCTGTTTGATGCAGAAGGAACGGGTACGGGGGCTTCGGGCAATATGGCGGCTCTGGTGACGCCGCGCTTCGATGCGGGTGACAACGAGATTTCGGCCCTGTTTGCAGATGCCTTTGCCCATGCCTCAGGCCTGTATCAGCGAGAATGTCCGCATGCCATATTGGGTACAGGCGTGCATCACCTTGAGGCCACACCGCGCGATGCATCGAGACATGCGCGCATAGCCGCTCAGGCCGGATTTGCCCCCGGAGACATGGCGTTATTTAAAGCTGGAGCCTTGCCGGAAATGCCTGAGGCTTGCGGGCTGACGCTCAATACGGGGCTGTGGATACGTCCGACGGATGTGCTTGCCTGCCTGTTGGCCGATCAGCAACCGATCATTGAAAAGATCGTTGATTTTCAGCAGAATGAAGGCGGTTCTTACACACTTTTGAGCGTATCAGGTGCCCGTTTTGACGGCTATGATGCGGTGATACTCACCTGTGGTGAGGGCCTGTTTGATCTGAAAACCTATGCGCAGTCTTATGAACTAAGACCCGTTCGTGGTCAGGTGGAGTGGGTGGCCGACACACAGCCATTGCGGGCGGCGCTCAGTTGGGGCGGCTATGCGATTCCGATGGACGGTGGATTTCTATTTGGCGCGACCCATGAGCGCGATGACCGCAGCACAGACGTGACCCAAGCCGATCGGACGCGCAATCTGCAAAGTCTGGCTTTGGCCATGCCCGAACGTGCTGAGCGAATCAAGAACGGGCCGTTTCGTTCGCGGGTCGGCATACGGGTCATGACGCGGGATTTCCTGCCCATGTGTGGTGAGATTGGCAATGGTCTCTATATGCTGAGTGGTCTGGCGGCGCGTGGTTTTTGTCTGGCACCTTTGCTGGCGAAAGATTTGCTGGCGACGGTCACAGGCGCACCGTCCGCCTTGCCACTGACGATCCGGCCCAGATTGCAGCCCCGTCATAGTATGCGCACGGATTAGGATGTTCATCTGGCATTCAGCTTGGGGGGTATAGGTTAGGCTGTCAAAGGTGTACCCATGCAAAAAAGCTTATATCTAACAGTTCTGACAGCGGCTGTGGCAGGTCTGGCGCTAGTGACCGGCGTCAGCAGTCTGGCTATGTCCTCGAAACCGGTCGCATCAACGGAAAATCCGGCCGTGCGGGACCGATATGCGTGTTTCAGCTCAAGCCGCATCCGCGATTATGACGCGATTGATGACCGCAGGCTGGTGATCGTCTCAGATCAAAATCAGGCTTATGAATTAGGCCTTGGCGCGGGCTGCATGGGGATAGATTACAGCATGCGCATTGGGGTTAAATCACGCGGCTATGGCTATGGCGATATTTGCGGTCCCTTTGATGGGTCTATCCTGTACGGGGATATGGGACAGTCCCTGCAATCATGCCCCATTGTCAGTGTGAAGCATCTGACAGGAGAAGCGGCTGAGCCGTACGTCACTAAGCGTAAAACCAAAACGGCCGAAAAGGGCCAGAAACAGTAGGAGTAATGTAATGAAACAAGCAAAATACATGATGGGATATGCGGTGGCGGGCCTGATGGCGGGTATGGTGGCCTTGTCGGCCCTTACGCCGGCCACATCTGCCTCTGCTACAGAAGTCTCGACGAATATGGCTACGGAACGGGCAGCGCCAAAATGTCTGGACGGCCGTCACACCGGACGCATCCATGTCGTCGATAAAAACACCTTCCTGGCTTATGATAGCTGGGGCAATCCCTATAAGATGGGCTATAGCGGCCCGTGCCGGGGTATGGATGATTATTCCAAATTCGGATTTGAGTTCAAAGGCACGTCGCAGATTTGTCAGGCGCATGATGCCATGCTTTTGCGCTCTGAGAACAATGGGCCTCTGGTGAAATGTATTATTACCAGTTTTGAGCCTATCAGCCGCGCCGAAGCCGATACTCTCGATCCGGATTTTTACGCCAAAGCCAAGAAATAAGTAAAAAGCTGACTGGGGCAAATGGCACCTGTCAGCTTTTTTATGGCGGATAAAAATCAGTCATTGTCCATCTTAAGGGCGGCAATGAAGGCTTCCTGCGGGATTTCGACCTTGCCGAACTGCCGCATCTTCTTCTTGCCCTCTTTTTGCTTTTCCAGCAGCTTTTTCTTACGGGTTGCATCGCCGCCATAACATTTGGCGGTGACGTCCTTGCGCATGGCCTTGACGGTTTCGCGGGCAATAATGCGTCCGCCAATCGCGGCCTGAATGGGGATGACAAACAGGTGTGACGGGATGAGATCCTTCATCTTTTCGCACATGCCCCTGCCGCGTGTCTCGGCGCGGTCTTTGTGAACCAGCATGGACAGGGCATCGACCGGCTCAGAATTGACCAGAATGGACATCTTGACCAGATCGCCGATGCGATAACCATCGATATTATAATCGAAGCTGGCATAGCCCTTAGAGACCGATTTCAGGCGGTCATAGAAGTCAAACACCACCTCATTGAGCGGCAGGCTGTAGATGACCATGGCACGCGTGCCGACATAGGACAAGTCAACCTGTTCGCCACGACGATCCTGACATAGTTTGATGATGGCGCCCAGATAATCATCGGGGCAGAAGATAGTGGCCTTGATCCACGGTTCTTCGATGCTTTCGATCTTGACCGGATCGGGCATGTCGGCGGGATTGTGCAGGTCTATCACATCGCCATTATTCATATTGATCTTATAGACCACCGACGGCGCGGTAGCGATCAGATCGAGATTAAATTCGCGGCTGAGACGCTCCTGAATGATTTCAAGATGCAGCAGGCCCAAAAATCCGCAACGGAAACCAAAACCCAGAGCAGCAGAGGTTTCCATCTCATACGAGAAACTGGCATCATTGAGGCGCAAACGCCCCATGGCGGCGCGCAAATCTTCAAATTCAGCAGCGTCAACCGGGAAGATGCCGCAGAAGACAACGGGCTGAACCTCTTTGAAGCCGGTCATGGCTTTCTCGGTTGGCTTGCGTTCATCTGTGATGGTGTCACCCACAGCAGCATCGGCCACTTCTTTGATCTGCGCTGTGAAGAAGCCGATTTCGCCGGGGCCCAAGCTTTGGACATCCGTGGCCTTGGGCTGGAAAACCCCCAGCTTGTCGATCTTATAGGTTTTTCCGGCATTCATAAGCTTGACCATCTGGCCCGGCTTCATGCGGCCGTTAAAGATACGCACCAGGACGACAACGCCCAGATACGGGTCGTACCACGCATCGACCAGAAGGGCCTTTAACGGCTCATTTTCCTCACCCTTTGGGGCGGGCAGGCGGGTGACAACAGCCTCAAGCACATCTTCGATGCCGATACCGGACTTGGCCGAACACAAAACGGCCTCAGAGGCATCTATGCCGATCACGTCTTCGATCTGGGCGCGGATACGCTCAGGCTCGGCGGCGGGCAGGTCGATCTTATTGAGAACCGGCACGATCTCGTGATTATTATCCAGCGCCTGATAGACATTGGCAAGCGTCTGGGCTTCCACACCTTGTGAAGCATCGACGACGAGGATGGAGCCTTCACAGGCGGCCAGAGAGCGTGACACTTCGTAGGCAAAGTCGACATGGCCCGGCGTATCCATCAGATTGAGGATATAGGTCTTGCCGTCTTTGGCCGGATAGGTGAGGCGCACCGTCTGGGCCTTGATGGTGATGCCGCGTTCGCGCTCGATGTCCATATTGTCAAGCACCTGCTCTTTCATCTCACGCGCGGTGAGACCGCCGGTGAACTGAATCATCCGGTCTGAGAGGGTGGATTTACCGTGGTCGATATGGGCGACGATGGAGAAGTTGCGGATCAGGGACAGGTCTGTGCTCATGCGCGTGGCGATAGCATGATGTGAACCCGTAGGGAAGAGGGGATAAATGGCCTGCGCCCGCCAGACGCCATATCATCTTTTTATTTATTAACTGAAATTAACATTTGCCAGATGCCCATTCATGCCCCCTAATAACCACAATTGCGACATGGTTGGAAAAGCGCTGAGGCATCTTATGAAAACGGCATTTCTTACGGCATCTCTCTTGTGTGGACTTATGGCGGGCGGTGCAGTCGCCCAGGACGCAACCGCAACCGGCGGCGGGGTTAAATGCATGCCCATAGACGCGCCAAATCTGGTGCCGGGCACGCGTATCTTTACCCGTGACGGCAGCGACCTGAGTGATGCCGGTGAATATCCCCATCTGGCCAAGGTCAGCGCCATCGAAGGCGTGGCCAATGTTGATTGCCAGATTGGCCACGATGGCTATCTGGCAAAATGCGTTGTCGCCTCAGAAAGCCAGACGGGCTATGGGCTCGGGCAGGGGCTGGCGGTCACCGTCCTGAAATGGGCACAGACCGATATAACCAAGCCCGACCATGCCGCCGGCAACTGGCTTCGGTTTACGACCAACTGGAAATTACCGGCAGATCAGATGCCGGCCCGCCAGATGGCCTCCGTCGATACTACTCACTGAACAACTTTAGATCGACGGCAGCCCCCATGGCGCTGTAGCCCGCATCTGACGGATGCAGGTGATCACCGCTATCGTAGGCGGGCAGAAGTTGATCCGGCTTTGCGGGATCACGCAACAAAGCATCAAAATCAATCACCGCATCAAAAGCGCCAGACTCGCGTATCCAGCTATTGATCGCCTGACGGTCGGCTTCACTGGCCGCTTCGGGATGGTAGTAGTCATTGCCGCCATAGGGCGTGATGGTGGCACCATAGATTTTTAAGCCGTGGCTATGGGCTTTTTGAATCATTTGCAGAAAAGCGAGCTTAATCTGTGCCACCATATCGGCATGGGCTTCAGGCGTAGCGGGGGCTTCACGTGTCAATACACCCAGATCATTCACACCTTCGAGCACGATGACATATTTGACGCCTGTCGGGGTTAAGACATCGCGGTCAAAACGCGCCATGGCATTCGGGCCCAGACCATCCTGCAAAATGCGGCCGCCGCCGATACCGGCATTCAGGACAGCCACAGGCAGATCTTTGAGATGATTGGCCAGATAGTTGGTCCAGCGATGGTCGCTATTGGGCACAATGCCATAACCGTCCGTGATGGAATCGCCCACGACGACGACGGAATGCAGCGGTTTATCCGTCTCAACCTCTACGCCCGAAATTACGTACCAACGGTCGGTGCGTTTGGCATCGGTCAGATCCGTCTCTGAGCTGTGATTGCCGGAAGCGAGCCATGACCCACCGCGCGCGCCGGGGTGACCTGTATTCAAATTAACCGCCGCGTTCATATAAAAGCTGATGGAGAGCGAACTATTATCGGGAACATCCAATGATACGGGATCGGAAATATAGTTGGCACCGGCCGGGATAGACACATCGCTCAGGCCGCCAAAGGTCAGGGCGCGATCCGTGCCGGATACAAGGCTTGAGGCACCTGTTGCGGTGGCCAGCGCTATGTGGACGTCACTCAGTTTCAAAGGCTCACGGCCAAAGGCATTGGACAGGTGGATACGCAAAACCTTACCGCCCTTTTCAAGGCGCACGGTCTGGCGCAGGGTGGTATTGGCGACATCAGCAGGGGCAATGACATTTTCACCGCCAGGGATCATCAGGGCCGGTGACCACACCTTGACCCAACGCGGCTGATCAGCTTTTGCGGCGGTCTCAGGGACGGGCTTTGGCGCGGCATGGACGGGCGCGTTGATACCAAATGCCAGAAACGCTGCCATGGTGCCGGCCAGAGCATTTCGGCGTGTGAATTGAAACAGGCCCATCAGATATCTCCCGTGTATTTTTTGTTAGCGCTATCGGCTGGTGATTTGTAGGTCAGTTTTTTAACGGGAGCAAGCGATGGCGCGTTATTTAGGTTGACTCTGCTGTCACACATCGTAGCGTTCGTAACTATAATCTGATTGGGACAGTGATGATGAAAATAGCTGCGCGTATAACGACAATAGTGTTTGGGATGATACTCACAGCCCCTGTTTTTGCGGAAACGCCGGTAATAAGTGCCGCGCGCATATCTCAGGACATTAAGGTCATTTCATCGGATGCCTATATGGGACGCGGCATTACCACACCGGCAGAACCCATGGTCATCGACTATATCTCGAAAGCGTTCAAGGCGGCAGGTTTTGAACCGGGCGGGCCGAATGGTCAGTGGACGCAGGACGTGCATCTGCGTCAGTTTATCATCAGTGATCCCAAGGTTAACTTTGATATGCCTGACGGCAGCCGCATGGATCTGCATCAGGGGCAGGAGATTACCCTGTCGACTCGCGGCACCACGCAGGATGTCAGCTTCGATAAAACGCCGCTTATTTTTGTCGGCTATGGCGTGACGGCGCCGGAGCGCGACTGGAACGATTTTAAAGGGCCGGATGGTCAGGATATCGACGTCAGGGGTAAGATTCTGGTTGAGCTGATCAATGATCCCGACTTTGTTGAGCCGCAACTGATGACCTTTAACGGCAAGGCCATGACCTACTATGGCCGATGGACCTATAAGTATGAAGAAGCGGCGCGCCGAGGTGCGGCGGGTGTTTTGATCATTCACGATACGGATGCGGCAGCCTATGGCTGGGATACGGTCAGAAATTCCAATACGGGCGAGACATTTGATATCGTCAGGCCTGACCCGTCTGCGGTCGGCCCGAAGCTGCAAGCATGGATTACGCATGAAACGGCGAATGCGCTTTTTAAGGCGGCCGGGCTCGATCTGGCAGCCTTGCGGGTTAAGGCGCGTTCAAAGAGTTTTGTGCCGGTGCCGATGAGCGTGACCTTAAGTGGTGGTTACAAGGTGGCAGCTTCGGAAATTGTGACCCATAATATTCTGGCCCGGCTGCCGGGCAAAACCCATCCTGATGAAACCGTGCTATACACGGCGCATTGGGATCATCTGGGTGTCTGCGCGCCCACGGCCAAAGACAAGATATGTAATGGCGCGGTGGATAACGGTTCAGGCATAGCGACCTTACTGGAGCTGACGCGGGCCTTCGGGAAATCAGCGCCACCGGAACGCAGCGTGGTGATGATTGCCTTTACGGCCGAAGAAAGCGGGCTTTTGGGGTCTGAATATTATGCAACTAATCCAGTTTATCCCCTGGCTAAAACTGTGGTCGGGATCAATATGGATGCCCTCAATGTCAATGGCCGTACCAAAGACATCGTCGTGGAGGGGGTGGGGCAATCCAATCTGGATGATCTGCTTAAACTATATGCCAGCGTGCAGGGCCGCCGTCTGACGCCCGATCCACGGCCGGAAACCGGCAGCTTCTTTCGCTCGGACCATTTCCCGTTGGTGAAGCAGGGGGTGCCCATGCTGGTGGCGGGATCGGGGGATGATATGGTCAAGGGTGGCACCAAGGCCGGAGAAGCTTTTTCAAAGGCTTATGTCGAAAACAACTACCACCAGCCCTCAGATGAATGGTCAGCCAAATGGGATTTATCGGGTCTGGTCGAGGACGCGACCCTTTATTACAGGATTGGATATGCGC